>CABUCA010000021.1 GCA_902489965.1 uncultured Collinsella sp. | reverse complement strand
CGTAGCGGGTGGTTTAAAGCTGGCCGCTGCGCGGCCAGCAGACTAAAGTCTTGAACGAACGAAAGGGCGCTGACCTTCCGGTCGCGCCCTTGAAGTTGAACGT
The DNA here is from genome assembly GCA_902489965.1 of uncultured Collinsella sp. Taxonomy (GTDB): domain Bacteria; phylum Actinomycetota; class Coriobacteriia; order Coriobacteriales; family Coriobacteriaceae; genus Collinsella. Next base: position 28,177 of record CABUCA010000021.1, on the reverse strand, counting down.
CAGATTGTCCAAATGAGGCCCGCGCAGCGTCGGCTGGTTACGCGGTTTGGTAAAACCGCGTAACCCTACAGCTCCGTTACTTCAACGTTGTTGAAGATCTCATCCCAGCGGTCCATGACCAGGTGGCCGGTCTTGGGATCCATGGCGTTGAGCTTGCCGCAGGTATTGGCGGTCTTGAGCACCGTGACATCGTCGGCGCCAGCAGCAATGGCATGTGCAAAGCCGGCGATGGTCGAGTCACCGGAACCCGTCGCGTTCACAGCCGCAATCGCAGGCGTCTTCGCGCGGAACGCGCGACCCTCATGGAAGCCCACCGAACCGGCAGCGCCCATCGAAACGACAACCCAGGGAATACCGGCAAAACGGTCATCGGCGGCAAGCGCCTCGCGCAGGGCATCGACATCATCGGTCGTAAAGGACGTACCCAGCAGGCCGTTAATCTCGGTCAGGTTGGGCTTTACGAGCTCAGGCTTAGCGTCGGACTCCAGCGCGGCCTCCAGCGATGCACCCGAGGTATCGAGCAGCACCTTGGCGCCCGCCTCCTCGGCGATCTTGACGAGCTCGGCATAGTAGCCGGCATCGACGCCACGCGGCAGCGAGCCCGAAAGCGTCACGACGTCCGCCTTCGCTGCAAGCTCGGCAAACTTGGCCGTAAAGGCCTCGAGCTCGGCCGGGGCGATTTGCGGGCCGCTCTCCAGCAGCTCGGTCTGATTACCCTCGTGCAGGATATTCAGGCAGATGCGCGTCTCACCAGCAATAGGCACAAAGTCGTTCTTGACGCCGTCGGCATCCATAAGCTCGGCCATATAGGCACCCATGTGGCCGCCGAGCAGGCCGGTCGCGAGCACGTCGTCACCCAGCTGCAGCAGCACGCGACTCACGTTGAGGCCCTTGCCGCCAGCGGTCTTTTCGGGTGTCACACGGTTAACATCGTCGATGATCAGCTTGTCGAGCTGATAGCGCGTATCAATCGACGGGTTCATGGTAACGGTCAGAATCATATTGAACTCCTGTTTCCGGGGCACGACACGCGCGGCCCCAAACATACGATAGCTCGTTAAAGAATCTCGATCTCAAAGCCGCGGGTAACGGTCTCCCCCGGCTTGGCCACCAGGCAGCCACGCTTGTGCTCCAGAATATCGTCCTCGTCGGAGCAGGTGGACAGGCCGCCCCACGGTTCCACGGCCACAAAGTCGCCCTCGGGCTTGCTCCACACAATCAGGTACGGCATATCGGGGAACGTCAGGCGCACGCCCTTGTCCTCGGTCTTCTTGGTCAGCGTAACCACGCGGCTCTCGAGCACGTCGAAGATGGTCTCCGCGAAGTCAAAGAGTTCATGGGTAAGCGGCAGGTTCTGGCCGATCATGGGGTTCTTGCTGCGATGCTCAACATCAATCAGGCCCGTCGAGGGAACGGCAGTACAGAGCTCGGTGGCCTCACGCTGCTCAAAACGAAGCTCATAATCGTCATAGGACTCGCCCTCGTCGAGCGGGCACTTAAAGCCGGGGTGACCGCCCACAAAGAACGGCATGTCCTCGGTGCCCTCATTGGTCACCTCGTACGACACGGCCACCTTTTCCGAATCGATCGTGTAACGAGCAACGATCTTAAACGGATACGGGTACTGCTCGAGCAACTCGGCATGGTCGGCAGAGCTTAGGCTCAGCGCGACCATGTTGTCGCCCTGCTCCTCGAGCTTCCACTCCTGTTTGCGAGCAAAGCCGTGACGGGCAAGCTTGACCTCGCGGCCACCCATGGTCATTGCGTGACCATCTCGAAGGCCGCCGCAGATCGGGAAACAAATGGGTGCCTGGCCCGACCACACCGCCGGGTCGCCCTGCCACAGGTACTCACGGCCGTTGGCCGCAATAGAAGTGAACGATCCGCCAGCCGTGCTCAACGCAATGCGGACAGAGCCGTTATCAAGAACAAACTCCATGGGAATCTTCTCCTTCACATATCATCTCGCACGATCCATTGTGAACGTCGTGCCTTTAGCAGAAAGGTAATGAGGCAGCGCCGCAAACAAAAGAACAATGCACGTCCAGCCCGCTGGGCCAATTGGGCTGATAGCAAACCGGCCCGCGCCCCATCACAGAAACGCGAGCCGTCAACGGACTAGTTAATTACGCCGGATACCCGCTAATCGTGGTATTCGCCGCGGTCCCACTTCTCGAGGAACTCGTCAAAGAAGTGCGGGTCGGCCTGAGCCTCGGCGTCGGCCTTATTGCAGGCATCGATCTTGGCGATCAGGGCATCGTGCTCGGGAGTCTTCTCGTAGGGCTCCTCCAGGAAGGCAAGCATGATATCGGCCATCAGGAACTCGCCGGTGATCTTGCCGCCAAAGCCCACGATGTTGGCGTTGAGCTCGCGACGGGCATACAGGGCAGAGGTCATGTCGCGAACCAGGGCGCAGCGGGCGCCGGGAACCTTGTTGACGGCGTTGGTGATGCCGATGCCGGTGCCGCACAGGGCCACGCCAAAGTCGGCCTTGCCGCTGGCAACAGCCTCGCCCACGGCCTTACCGTAGATGGGATAGTGCGTACGGGTGTGGCTGTAGGTGCCGCAGTCGAGCACCTTGTAGCCAGCCTGCTCCAGGCGGTCGGCCAGATAGATCTTCTCGTCCGTAACGATATGGTCGCAACCGATTGCGATGGTCTTCTTCATCAGAACGTCCTTTCGTCTGAATTCACAAGTTGAGGTAGAAGTTCGAGTTCTCGGTGGCTCTCGTTAGGCCATCTTGTTGAGCATGTCGACACGGATCTGGTGACGGCCGCCGGCGTACTGGGCGCGCAGGAACTCGCGGGCGATCTTCTTGGCAACCTCGGTGCCCACAACGCCCGGGCCCATGGTGACCATGCGCGAGCCGTTGTGCTCGCGGGTCATGTAGGCGGAACGCTCGTCGGAAATGTTGGCGACGACCATGCCCTTGATCTTGACGGCGGCCATATAGGAGCCGACGCCGTACTTATCGAATGCGAAGCCCTGGGAATCCTTGTGCTCCAGCAGGTCCTTGGCAACGGCGGTCGCGGAATCGACAAAGTCCGCGGCAGGGGTCTCGGAATAGTCGACGACCTCGTGACCGTCGGCGATGAGCATCTCCTTGATGGACTCCTTCATCGACATACCGTCGGCATCGGAAGCGATTACAACCCTCATGACATCCTCCTTGAGAGATACGCAGGTGCGTAGTTTCTGTTTGGAAGTGTTGAATCGCGTTCAGGTCCGGGCATCTGAATGTGCGGTTCTTCACTGTTCGTGTTTATTTGAACACATTCGAACAGTAACTGCAACAACTATTTGTTTATCTTTGTTCTTTTTTGAACAAATACCGTTTACGGATGATTGCTGACCGTTTGGATTCAGGGAATGCCCGGCTTGTCACGTATTCAACAAACAAAAAGGGCGGCCGAGAACGCATCTCGGCCGCCCTTCGACGGTATTCCCCGGTATATACAGCTGTTTTAGCTACTCGGACTGCCCACCCTTTTTGGCGTGCTTGGAAGGAGCGCTCAGAAAGCGGCCCGTCAAATAGTTCGCCGGGCCGGAAATATCGATCCCCAGTAGCACGTGTCCCAGCCACAGAAACGCCACGAGCACCAGTAGAGGAATCACGCACGAGGTCACGATCATCACGATGACGCCTTCAATCAGATCGGTCACCTGCCGCACGATCTCATCGGTCATCTGCTTGGCGCCGCTGGTCACCGACGTAACAAGGCTCGATGCCCCATCAGTCAACTGCTCGAGCACGTTTTTGGACTCCGTGGCCTCGGATTTTTTCTTGTTCGATTTTGAGCTGGTCTCGGCTGACTTGTCCGTGGTGTCGGCCGCATCGGCCGCATCCGCAGCCTTTTGCTCAGCTTGCTCAATACTTACGCGATACGTTTCATCGACCTTTTGCGACACCCATACGCTCGCGGGCACGAGCGCCATGCCGATCACGGCAACCGCCAGCACGCGCGTCGCCACACGGCGCAGGACAGCGCTCGTGCTCCAGCGCCCGTGAATGCCGAGCGACACCGCAAAGAGCACCAACGCAAACGGGATTAAGATGCCCAGGCCAACCGACCACAAAATGGTTAGCAGGTATTTCTCGAGGTAGAGCACGGCAAGCACGATACCCAAGTTTCCTGAAAGCTGCGCGAGCTGCTCGGCAACCGGCGTTCCCGTATCACCCGGCAGCGCGGTAATGCCCGCAGACAGCGCCACGCACGAGGTCGTGAGTGCCAGTACGTTACCCTTCTTTTGGTCGATGACCTCGATGGTGGAGTCCCAAGTTTTGGTATCGGCGAAATGCGGACGAGCCACAAAGCCCGACAGCAGCGCCAGGACCACGAGAGCAACGATAAAGCCAATCTGCAGCTTTTTGTTTGCGCACACGACATCGGACAGACTGGGCTGCAGCTCGGTTACCGTCGTGTGCTCGGTTATCTGGACAGGACGCCCATGAGCCATCTCGTGCGCGTCTCTTTTTTGTATTGACCCGTTATCCGGCATTTGGATACCTCCTCAGTCCGGCGTTTAATGCGAAAGGAAGTATACCCACCGAGCAAAAATCGAACGGGAGGACGAACGGAGCGCACCAAGACTGTCCCCAATGACTAGTCGTTTAAGAACGTCCCCAATGACTATCTCGGGATGAGTTGCGGTGGAATAGGGATTGTTTTGTGCCCGCCGGCCCCTATTCAGTCCCTATTTCACCGCAACTTGGAGGAGGACAGAAAAAGCCCTGCCGCGGGTAACGGCAGGGCTTTTGGAAGGGGACTTGGTTGTGAGGGCTCGTTAGGCGAGCTTGGCCTCGAGCTCAGCGATGCGCTTGTAGGCATCGATGGTAAAGCGGGCCTGCTTCTCCAGGATCATAGTGGTCATGAGGGTGTCCTGAGCGTGAGCCATGATGAAGGTCATCTCCATCTCGCCACCGCCGGCCTCCTGCGAAAGCAGCTTGGTCTGCGTGTCGTGGGCACCGATGAGCGCATCGCTGGCATCCTTGTGCAGCTGCTCGGCCTTCTCAAAGTCACCCTCGCGAGCAGCATCGAGCGCTGCAAGCAGATCGGTCTGGGCGTCACCTGCGTATGCGACAATCTCGAATCCAACCATCGAGATTTCTTCTTTGGTTGCCATGTTGCGTTCCTTTCACATATGAACCAATGGAGAGCATCGCGTCCGGGCATACGCGTTGCGTTGTGTATGGTAGGAACAGTAACATTCAAACAAAAAAGAACAGCGCAAAATGCAATTTCGAGCTATGAACGGTTGCTTTTCACCCGTGAACGGCTTTTAAACCAATCCGAACATTATCAAACACAATTATCGGCAACCAAACGGGTCCGCATCCTAGCGTATATCGCGCACCGTATCGCCCTCGACGAGCACGCCCGGAAACAGCATGTGCTCTACACCAGGTGCAACGCCCTCGGCGCCGGCAATCTTGTCGACCGCCCACATGCCGACGCGCTTGTTGTCAAAGCGCACCGTGGTCAGGCGACAATCGGGCACGATATCGCCCAGACTATCGTCAACACCCACCACGCTCACGTCCTGGGGCACGCGCTTTCCGCGCGACTCGAGCCCGCGAATGCAGCCGTAGGCCATGGCATCGTTGGAGGCATAAATGGCCGTACAGGTCGGATCATCCGCAAGCACCTGGCCGGCAGCATATCCGCTCTGCGCCGTCCAGTCGCCGCGCACGAGCTGCGGTGGCTCAATGCCATGCGCACGCAATGTCTCACGCCAGCCTTCCTCGCGCCGCATGCCCGAAAGCGAGCGCTCGGGGCACGAGATAAAGTGCACGGTCTTGTGCCCCTGCTCCAGCAAGTACTCGACCACCTGGCGCGAGCAATCGAACTGGTCGTTATCGACCGTCGAGCACAGCGGGTGCTCCAACATCGTAACGAGCACCGTCTGCATGCCGGGCAGCGGTTCAAAGGTTCCAAAGTCCGCCGGCATGCGGTTCATGATCACAACCATACCGTCCACCGGCAGTGCACTCATACGCGACGATGTGCTCTCGAGGGTATACGGATGCCCATCTACTTTAGTGAGGGTGATGGCGTAGCCGTGTTTGTCGGCGGCGGCGGCAAAGCCCTCCATACGGTCGAGGTTGCCGGTGCCGGTAATGTTGAACATAGCGACGCCGACGGTCTTAAACTTACCGCGGCGCAGCGATCGACCGGCAAAATTGGGGCGATACCCCAGCTCGCGCATGGCGGCACGCACGCGCTCCTTGGTCTCGGGGCGCACGCTGGGCGAATCGTGCACCGTACGCGAGACTGTCTGCTCCGAGACACCCGCGAGACGCGCCACATCCTTAACGGAAACCGATTTTTTAACAGCGGCCATAGGTCGATCTTTCTATGTCGACGATGCCATTGGTGGCACCCTACGCAGTCATTTTTAACGCCTTCAAGTATATCCAACGCCTCCCCCACCATACGCTCACCACCCAAAACCTACCGTTCACCGACACTTTTGCTTCCCCAAACGGCTTTTGGCGCCCAAATGTTAACGTTGCCATTGTGCAAACACAGAGCCACCGGGCGGCTCAAACGTTTACGCATAAGGAATCGACGGTTCGCAGGCACAGGAACCACCGGTTCGTGTCTTTTTTTGTGTCGCAAAATGGCAACGTCAACATTTTGGCAACTGAACGCCAAAAGCTACCATCGTTGCTAACCCACCGACTCTTAGGAGCATTGCATGGAGCAACTCATCGCCATCATCGAAAAGGGCCAGCCCTTTTTCAACGCGATCGCCCGCAACAAGTATCTCAAGGCGATTCGCGACGGCTTTATCTCCGTCATCCCCATCATCATCTTCTCGTCCATCTTCTGCCTGGTAGCCTCGGTCCCCAACATCTGGGGTTTCTACTGGCCCGATGACATCAACAACGCCCTGTGGAAGTGCTACAACTACTCCATGGGCATCCTGGCCATCGCCTGCGCCGCCACCACGGCCAAGCACTTCGCCGACGCGCAGAACCGCGACCTGCCCAAGAACAATCAGATCAACTTCATCTCGTGCATGTGCGCGGCCATCATCGGCTTCTTGCTCCTTTCGAGCGACACGATCGCCACGGACGCCGCCAGCGGCTTCAACACCACCTACCTTGGTTCCAAAGGCCTGCTGACCGCCTTCATCGCTGCGTTTGTGACCGGCATCATCTACAAGTTCTTCATTAAGCGCAACATCACCGTCAAGATGCCCGAGCAGGTTCCGCCCAACATCTCGCAGACCTTTAAGGACATCATCCCCTTCTCCGTCTGCATCACCGTCTTTTGGGTCTTTGACATCGCCTTCCGCGCTGCCTTTGGCTTCTGCTTTGCCCAGGGCGTAATCCAGGTGTTCCAGCCCCTGTTCACCGCTGCCGACGGCTACATCGGCCTCGCTGTGATCTACGGCGCCATGAGCCTGTTCTGGTTCGTGGGCGTCCACGGCCCCTCGATCGTCGAGCCTGCCATCGCCGCCGCCCTCGTTGCCAACATGACCGACAACCTGGCTGCGTTCCAGGCCGGTCAGCACGCTTCCGCTGTTCTGACCCAGGGTGCCCAGTACTTCGTCGTCTGCATGGGCGGCACCGGCGCCACGCTCGTCCTGGTCTTTATGTTCTGCTTCCTGGCCAAGTCTCAGGAGATGCGCGCTGTCGGTAAGGCCGCCATCGTCCCGGTCTGCTTCGCTGTCAACGAACCGCTGTTGTTCGCCGCACCCATCGTGCTCAACCCCGTCTTCTTTGTCCCGTTTGTCTTTGCCCCGATCGCCAATATCTGGATCCTCAAGATCTTTATCGACTTCTTGGGCATGAACGGCTTTATGTACACCCTGCCCTGGACCGTCCCCGGCCCCATCGGCACCATCATGGGCCTGGGCTTCCAGCCGCTCGCCTTTGTGATGCTCGCCCTTATCCTGGTCGTCGACTTCGTTCTGTACTATCCGTTCTTCCGTGCCTATGACGCCCAGAAGTGCGCCGAGGAGGCCGAGATTTCCGAGGAGGAGCTCGCCGCCAAGAACGCCGAGAAGGCTGCCAAGCTCAACGATGCCTTCCAGGGCAAGGCTGACGCCAAGAGCGTTGCCGCCGGCGCTGCTGCCGAGGCCGTGAAGGTCGACGCCCCCGCCGCTTCTGCAGCACCCGCTGCCGAGGCAACGACCGCCAGCGACCTCAACGGCAAGCGCGTGCTCGTGCTCTGCCAGGGTGGCGGCACCTCGGGCCTGCTCGCCAACGCGCTGGCCAAGGCCGCCAAGGAGCGCGGCATCAATCTTGAGACCGCTGCCGAGGCATACGGCAACCACGTTGACATGCTCCCCGACTTTGACCTAGTCGTCCTGGCCCCGCAGGCCGCGAGCTACCTGGCCGACCTGCAGAAGGACTGCGAGCGCGTGGGCAACAAGTGCGTCGCCTGCCGTGGCAAGCAATACATCGAGCTCTCCCAGAACGGCGATAAGTCTCTCGCCTTCGTGAGTGAACAGCTCTCTAAGTAAGTAACGCTCAGGGCCAGCCGACCATCCAAGACCGGCTGGCCCTTCGATTTAGACGATTGGATCATCATGTCCGTTAACCCTGCTAGCGTCACCAACCCGCCCGCGCAGTTTCCCGAGGACTTTGTCTTTGGCGGCGCCACTGCTGCCTACCAGGTAGAGGGCGAGACCCGCACTCACGGTAAGGGCAAAGTCGCCTGGGACGACTTCCTGGAGGCCCAGGGCCGCTTCTCCCCCGATCCCGCTTCGGACTTCTACAACCAGTACCCCGTCGATCTGGAGCTGTGCGAGGAGTTTGGCATCAACGGCATTCGCCTCTCCATCGCCTGGAGCCGCATCTTCCCCAACGGTACCGGCGAAATCAACCCCGAGGGCGTGCAGTTCTACCACGATCTCTTCGCCGAGTGCCATAAGCACCACGTTGAGCCGTTCGTCACGCTGCATCACTTCGACACGCCGCTGCCCCTCTTTGAGAAGGGCGATTTCCTCAACCGCGAGACCATCGACGCCTTTGTGGACTTTGCCACCTTCTGCTTTAAGGAGTACGCCGACCAGGTGACCTACTGGTTCACCTTTAACGAGATTTGGGCCGATGCCTCCAACACCTACATCGAGGGCACCTTCCCCGGTGGCGTCAAGGCGCATCTGGCCGAGGCCTTCCAGTGCGAGCACAACATGATGCTCGCCCACGCCAAGGCAGTGCTGGCCTTCCACAACGGCGGTTTTAAGGGCAAGATCGGCGTCATTCAGTCGTTGGAGTTTAAGTATCCGCTCAACGAGAACGACCCCGCCGATATCAAGGCCGCCAACAACGAGCACGTGCTGCAAAACCAGTTCTTGCTCGACGCCACCTTCCGCGGCGACTACGCGCCCGACACCCTCGAGTGCGCCAACCGCCTGGCCGCCGTCTCGGGTGGCACCATCCAGATCCTAGACGAGGATCTGGAAATCATGCGCGAGGCCGCGCTCTACAACGACTACCTGGGCGTTAACAACTACCAGTGCCGTTTTTTGAAGGCTTACGACGGCGAGAACGACCTGCACCACAACGGTACGGGCGAGAAGGGCACCGGCCGTTGGCGCGTCAAGGGCATTGGCGAGCATGTGAACAAGCCTGGCATCCCCACCACCGACTGGGACTGGATCATCTATCCCGAGGGCCTGTTCGATCTGCTCGTCTACATTAAGCAGCGCTACCCCAACTACAAGCAGATCTTCATCACCGAGAACGGCATGGGCTACAAGGACCCCTACAAAGACGGCTTTGTGGACGACCAGCCGCGCATCGACTACATCGAGCAGCACCTGCGCTGGTTGCTCAAGGCCATGGAGGTGGGCGTCAACGTGGGCGGCTACTTCCTGTGGAGCCTGCAGGATCAGTTCTCCTGGACCAATGGCTACAACAAGCGTTACGGCTTCTTCTACGTTGACTTTGAAACCCAGAAGCGCACGCCCAAGGCAAGCGCCTACTGGTACAAGCACGTGGCGCAGACCCGTCGTCTGGACTAGTGGCTGGCGGGGTTGCCCGCTCACACAACCTGTCCCCATTTCTCAGCCGGGGGCGGCACGTCACACGGCGCGCCGCCCCCGGTCTTTTTGTTTTTGGGCTGGTCGGGAGCCGTTTGTCTCGATCTGTAACATCTAGCCGAGTTTTTTGGTCCTAGCTGTTACAGATTGAGACGAACAGGATTACTCTTTCCGAAGAATCTAAATCTGTAACACGTAGCCCGCTTTTGACCGTCTACCTGTTACAAATCGAGACAAACGGAGTAGGACCTAACCCCGTATGTCCCTAACAGTCGAGCGTTCGACCAGCGTACTCGGCACATGAATCGCCTCGATAGACGAGCTCTCTCCAATCGCCGCCTCAAACGCAAGCTTACCGACACCGCGCAAATCAAATCGCAGCGTCGTCAGCCGATTGTGAGGAACAAGTCCCTCGAGTGCGTCGTCGATACCAACCACGCTCACGTCGTCGGGCACGGACAGGCCCGCGTTCTCGAGCGCGGCGATAACGCCCAGCGCCATCTGGTCATTTGCCGCAAGCACGGCAGTCGGCGCCTGCGACCCGCCGGCAAGCACCTCGGCCGCAATCCGCTCGCCCATGGCGTACCCACTGTCCGCACTCCAATCGCCACGCAGCATCGGAGCGGCATCGACATGAGCACGACCCAGCGTATCGCGCCAACCGGCCTCACGAAAACGCGAGGAAATCGAGTTTTCCGGACCCGCCACAAACCGCATATTCGAGTGACCATGTTCCAGCAGATAATTGGTCAACAGCTCGCACGAACCATACTGGTCGGAGTCGATCGTCGTGCAGCGCGGATGCGCATACATGGACAGGATGACCGTTCGCACTCCCGGCTGGGGAACAAACTCCTCAAAATCGGGAGCCATGCGGTTCATGTTGAGAATCATGCCGTCGACGGGTCGCTCGACCATGCGGCGCGAGGCATCGGCAAGTGTATAGGGCTTGTCGCCGCCCATCTCGATCATAGTGACGGCAAAATCGTGCTCGCGCGCCGCTTGCATGATACCCTCGAGCGTCGCCAGGTTACCGACACGTGTGATGTTGTACATGCACAGGCCAATAGAACGATACGACCCGCCGCGCAACGCCGCTCCAGCAAAATTGGGACGAAAGCCCAGCTCTTCCATGGCGGCCAGCACACGCTTGCGCGTCTTTTCCGTCACGTTAGGCATACCGTTGACCACGCGAGACACAGTCTGGCGGCTCACGCCAGCGAGCGCCGCAACCTCTGCCGCGCTCGCCGAATGACCATTCCTTGTTTGCTGAGCCATGCCTTCCACGCTAACCTGCTTCCCAACTATTCCCCGCGCCCATGGCGCATCGTACATACATTGATAACGTGCTCATGATACCCGAGCCATATACCACAACATGAAAACTTCTGTCAATCAAAACCGCTTACCGAACAAATACAACCGTTCGCGGCTGTTTGAAGTTGTTTTGTTTCTATACATCCCAGCCGGATGTTAACGTGCTCATTGTCAAATGTTCACGTGCTCATTTTGGTTCTAATCATTTTAAGATAGTGTTTATCGGGCTTTTTCACCGCTGAACGCTAACCAGGGAGCCTCCTGAGCGCAAACGCACAATATCGAACAGCGAGACGAGAGGGTGTATGCATATGTCTTTGCTAAACCGCGTACAGCAGCTGCCGAAGGGCTTTGTTTGGGGCGCCGCAACCGCCGCGTACCAAACGGAAGGTTCCACGAAGGTGGCAGGCAAGGGTAAGACCATGTGGGACGATTACCTTGTCGCCCAGGGTCGCTTTTTGCCCGACCCGGCCAGTGATTTCTACAACCGCTACGAGGAGGATATCCGCCTTTCTGCCGAGCATGGACTCAACGCCATTCGTGTGTCCATCGCCTGGACCCGCATCTTCCCCAACGGCGACGATGCCGAACCCCTCGCCGAGGGCGTTAAGCACTACCACGAGCTGTTCGCCTGCTGCAAAAAGTATGGCGTCGAGCCCTATGTGTCCCTGCATCACTTTGACTCCCCCGCCGCCCTGTTCAACCAGGGCGACTGGCTCAACCGCAAGACCGTCGACGCCTATGTGCGCTATGCCGAGTTCTGCTTCCGCGAGTTCCGCGAGGTCAAGAATTGGTTCACCATCAACGAGCTCATCAGCCTCTCGCACTCCCAATACATCCAAGGCAACTTCCCGCCCAACCATCACTTTGATGTGACGAGCGGCATCCAGAGCCAGCACAACGAGCTCGTTGCCCACGCCCGCGCCGTCAACCTGTATAAGGATCTTGACGAGACCGAGCACCTGGGCGGACGCATTGGCATGGTCAACGTCCTGACGCCGGCATATCCTGCCACCGACTCGCCCGCCGACCAGCACGCCGCCGACCTGTACAACGCCTTCTACACCGACTTCATCATGGACGGCGCCTTCCTGGGTCACTACTCCGCGCGCACCCTCTCACTCATCAACGAGATTCTGCGTGCCAACAACGCCACACTTACGGTTGAGGACAGCGACATGGAGGAGCTCGCCAAGGCGGCGCCCCGCAACGATATGTTCGGCCTCAACTACTATCAGTCGGCGTTTATCGCCGCCTACGATGGCGAGTCAACCAACAGCTTTAACGGCACCGGAGACAAGGGCACCTCGTGCTTTAAGTTTAAGGGCGTCGGGCAGCAGGTCGATATGCCGGGTATCCCCACCACCGACTGGGATTGGCTCATCTACCCGCAAGGCCTCTACGACACGCTCAAGCACATCAGCGCCACCTATCCCAACCTCCCCGTCATCTATATCACCGAAAACGGCCTGGGCCACAAGGACCCCGAGCCCGACGCAAACGGCATCGTCGCCGATCCCGAGCGCATCGACTTTGTCGACCAGCACATGGAGAAGGTGCTCCAGGCGCGCGCCGAGGGCGTCGACGTCCAGGGCTACTTTATCTGGAGCCTGCAGGACCAGTTCTCGTGGGCCAACGGCTATAACAAGCGCTACGGCCTGTTCTACATCGACTTCGACACGCAAAAACGCTACATCAAGCAGTCGGCACTCTGGTACAAGGAGCTCGCCGACACTATGGCGGACGCGCAGTAGCGCATCGCCTCGCTTTCCCCCGAGAGGGGAGCGGCCCTATGCGATACAAACCCAGCCGCTCCCCTCTCTCCCCCTGGGACCGACCCCGCCTGCACCCGGGCTTTTAGCAAGCGGGAGACCATATAGGTTTTCAACGTCCATGCCATTAAGATTTCATGCAAAGAGGAGCGTGAACTATGGAATCGATCGTTAAGTTCTTGGAGAAAGGTCAGCCGTACTTCGACAAGGTCTCTAAGAACATCTACCTTCAGGCCATTAAAGACGGCTTTTTGGCAGCAATGCCCATCATCCTGTCTTCTTCTGTCTTCCTGCTTATTTCGACCCTGCCGGGCGTTGTCGCCACGGTCGGCGGCTTTACGCTGCCCGACTGGTGGAACGTCGACGTCGTGAACTTCTGCAACAAGGTTTACAACTTCACGATGGGCGTCGTGGGCATCATGGTCGCCGGCACCACCGCAAGCGCGCTGACCGGCTCCAAGAACCGCCGCATGCCTGCCGGCAAGGCCATCAACGCCACGAGCACCATGGTCGCCGCCATGTGCGCTATGCTCATCTTGGCCGTTACCCAGACGAGTGCCAAGATCGACGGCGCCGATGTCTCGGTGTTCTTTACCGACAACATGGGCACCAAGGGCCTGCTGAGCTCCTTTGTCGCCGCATTTGCCACGGTCAACATCTATGCCTTCTGCATTAAGCGAGACATCACCATCAAGCTGCCCAAAGAAGTCCCCGGCGCCATCGCCCAGAACTTCCGCGACATCTTCGCCTTCAGCTTCTCCATCCTGTTTGTCGCCGTCATCGACGTTATCTGCCGCACCTGCTTGGCCGTCCCGTTTGCCAACGTCATCTCCACGCTGGTGAGCCCGCTGTTCGCCGCTGCCGATTCCTACGCCGGCCTCGCCCTCATCTGGTTCATGATCCCGCTGTTCTGGTTCATGGGCATCCACGGCCCCTCGGTCGTTAAGCCTGCCCTCAACGCCGCGCTGTTTGGCAACATCACCACCAACCTCGCCACGCTGCAGGCCGGCGGTCACCCCGCCCTCGCCCTGACCGAAAACTTCGGTAACTACATCGGCGAACTCGGCGGCACCGGCGCCACGTTCATTGTCCCGATCATCTTCCTGCTCTTTATGCGCTCCAAGCAGCTCAAGGCCGTCGGCAAAGCCTCTGTCGTGCCCGTGATGTTCGCCGTCAACGAGCCGCTGCTGTTCGCCGCGCCCATCATCCTCAACCCGTACTTCCTGATCCCGTTCCTGTTTGCCCCCGTGGCCAACGTCCTCATTGGTAAGTTCTTCATCGACTTTTTGGGCATGAACGGCTTTATCTATGCCATGCCGTGGGCACTCCCCGGACCGATCGGCACCTTCATCGACACCAACTTCCAGCCGATCTCTCTGGTCCTGGTTGTCGTCCTGCTGGTCGTTGACTTCTTGATCTACTACCCGTTCTGCAAGGCCTACGACAACGTCCTGTGCAAGCAGGAGGCCGAGACCCTGGCCGAAGAAGAGGCCGAGGAGACCAAGGCCGTCAAGACCGCTGCCGCCCCCGCCGTTGAGGCTCCTGTTGTCGAGACCGCTTCTGCCACTGAGGCCTCCGCAGCTCCGTCCGCCCTTAAGGGCAAGGATCTGAGGGTTCTGGTTCTGTGCGCTGGCGCCGGCACCTCTGCACTGCTCGCCAACGCGCTTAAGGAAGGCGCCGACGAGCTGGGCATCGACATTACCGCCAACGCCGGTGCCTACGGCAGCCACTATGCCATCATGGACCAGTACAACGTCATCGTCCTGGCTCCGCAGGTTCGCACCTATTACAACGAGATGAAGGCCGACACCGACCGCCTGGGCATCACGCTGCTGTCGCCCAAGGGCAAACAGTACATCGACCTCACTAAGGATCCCAAGGGTGCCGTCGCCTGGATCGAGGAAAACCTCGAGGCATAAGACGCTGACACCACCTGCCGCTTGCAGACAATAAATGGCCCGTGCATCGATGTGTGATGCGCGGGCCATTTTGTTTAGACCGCACCCGTCCTCCTGTTCATCTCAATCTGTAACATCTAGCCGAGTTTTTCGGTCCTAGCTGTTACAGATCGAGATGAACGCACAGGCCAAGCCGAAAATCTCAATCTGTAACATGTAGACCACTTTTGACCGTCTAGTTGTTACAGATCGAGACAAACGGAATAAGCCGGGCCAAAAATCTCGATCCGTAACATCTAGCCGAGTTTTCGGGTCCCACCTGTTACAGACTTAGACGAGCAGGCCGAGCACGTCTACGCCCGCAAATCCCGCACGCTCGCGCGCTCGACCAACACACCCGAGACGAGCGTACGGCTTCTGGAGCTCGGGGCTTCCAGACCTGCGACGACCTCGTTAAGCGCACGGATGCCCAGCTCGCGGTGGCGAAACTTCACCGACGTCAGAATCGAGTTGGGAATCGTCTTGTAGAGCTCATCGTCGAAACCGATCACGGACACGTCGTCGGGCACACTGAGCCCTTTGTCACGTAAAGCCATCATCACGCCGTTTGCCATGCAGTCGTTAGCCGCGAGGACCGCCGTGCAATCGGGTTTATCGGCAAGCACAAGGCCCGCAGCATAGCCACTATCCGCATTCCAATCGCCTTGCAGAGGCTCGGGCGGCTCAATGCCACGCGCCTCGAGTGCCGCACGCCAACCTTTCATGCGACACTGGCTCGACAGCGCCTCTTTCTTACCAGAGACGAAGTACACATTCTTGTGTCCGCGATTCAAGAAGTACTCGCACGCCATGCGCGCGCCACCCTCTTGATCGTCACTAACGGTAGAGCAGGCAGGATGCTCCATCGGCGTGATAATCACCGTCTTGAGGTCCTTCGGTGCCTCAAAGGTATCAAAGTCATCGACCATCTGACGCAGGTTGAAGATCATGCCATCAACAGGCAGCTGCGACATCCTGCGCGCCGCTTCGGCAAGGGTCATCTTCTCCCCCGCGCGCTTCTTAATCATCGTGAGCGCAAAGCCTCGCTCTGCGGCGGCATCGGCGATACCGTCAATCATGTCCACGTTGCCGCCCGACAAGTGGAACAGCACCACGCCGATGCACCCGTAACGGCCCAACTTGAGTGAACGCGCGGCAAAGTTCGCCCGGAACCCAAGCGCTTCCATGGCAGCATGGACCTTATCGCGTGTCGACTCTCGCACGCTACCGGGCTCGTTAATCACACGCGAAACCGTCTTGAGAGAAACACCCGCGGCAATCGCCACATCGTTCATTGAGACATTTTTCTTGTCCATCGTTGCCACTACTTCTCCACTCGGTTCTCTATCGCTTGTTTTTTGCGTTCTAGCATACACCACCTGCCTGACTGATAAATCAACCGTTTACCGGACAATATCGACCGCTCACCCGTATATCCTTGTTGCTCTTCCAAGAATGTCTTACGTTGTCATTAACGAAATGACAACGTTGTCATTTCGCAATGCCTTCCTTAAGCGGGAAGGTTTCCGGGCAGTCCTGACCATCCATCGACGACCAGTTCCATCCACATGCATCGCGCATTAAGTAGCAAAGGAGCTCTATGGACGCCATCGTAAAGATGCTCGAAAAGCATCAACCGTTCTTTGAGAAGATCTCGAGGAACATCTACCTCCAGGCCATTAAGGACGGATTCCTTGGGTGCATGCCCATCGTCCTCACCTCTTCGATCTTCCTGCTGATTGCCACCCTTCCTGGCGTAGTTGGCATCACGCTGCCCCAGCCGCTCATCGACTGGTGCAATAAGCTGTACAACTTCACCATGGGCGTCATGGGCATCATGGTCGCCGGCACCACTGCCAAGAACTTTACGGCTTCCATGAACCGTCGCATGCCCGCCGGCAAAGTGCTCAACGACGGCTCCACCATGGTTGCCGCCCAGTGCAGCATGCTGCTGCTCGCAGTCACGCAGTTCACCACCAAGTTCAACGGCTCCGAACTTTCGGTCTTCGATTGCACCAGCATGGGTACGCGCGGTCTGTTCTCGGCCTATATCGCCGCGTTCATTACCGTGTGGGTCTACAAATTCTGCGTCTCGCGTGATCTGACCATTAAGCTGCCCAAGGAGGTCCCGGGCGCCATCGCTCAGAACTTCCGCGACATCATCCCCTTTGGCGGTGCCGTCATCATCTGCGGCATCATCGATGTCATCGTGCGCAACCTCATGGGCGTTCCGTTCTCCGAGCTGCTTATCAAGCTGCTCTCCCCGCTCTTTACCGCTGCAGAAACCTATCCTGGCCTTATCCTTATCCAGGCAGCCACCGCGTTCTTCTGGTTCATCGGCGTCCACGGCCCCTCGATTGTCCAGCCGGGCATCGACCCCATCCGTCTTGCCAACCAGGCCGAGAACCTGCAGGTTCTGCTGGCCGGTGGTCACCCCGCCCATTCCCTCACCTTCAACATGTCGCTCGTGGGTGAGTTCGGCGGCACCGGCGCCACGTTCATCGTGCCGCTTCTGCTGATTCTCTTTATGAAGTCCAAGCAGCTCAAAGCCGTCGGTAAGGCCTCGATTGTTCCTGTTGCCTTCGCCGTCAACGAACCGCTGCTCTTTGGCGCGCCGATGATCCTTAACCCCTACATGCTCATCCCCTTTGTTGCCGCCGGCTGCGTCAACGTGAGTGTTGCCAAGTTCCTTATCGATAACGTGGGCATGAACGGCTTCTCCTTCGTGGTGCCTTGGGCCACCCCTGCCCCCATCGGCATCTTCATCACCACGAACTTCCAGCTTATCGCCTTGGTGTTTGTCGCGATCATCATCTTGCTGGACGCCATCATCTACCTGCCGTTCTTGAAGGCATACGATAAGCTGCTCTGCGACCAGGAGGCCGAGCGCGCCGCCGAGCTGGGTCTCGAGTCCGATGGTGCTGCCACCATCGCCGCCAGCACCTCTGCGCCCGCTGTCGAGCAGACGACCGCTTCCGTCGAGACGACCGCTGCCGCCGCCGACAGCGAGCCTGTCGCCGATCAGCCCGAGCCCGCTGCCGATGCATCCGCTAAGAAGGATGTCGACGGCCTGAAAGTCCTCGTCCTGTGCGCCGGCGCCGGCACCTCTGCCATGCTTGCCAACGCCATCAAGGAAGGTGCCGCGCAGACCGGAGAGAACATCGCTTCCTCCGCAGGCGCCTATGGCCAGCACACCGCCATCATGGATCAGTACGACGTCATCGTGCTCGCCCCGCAGGTTCGTAGCTACTACAACGACATGAAGGCCGACACCGATCGTCTGGGCATTAAGCTGCTCGCTCCCCGCGGTAAGGAATATATCGACCTTACCCGCGACCCCGCTGGCGCCATCAAGTGGCTCCGCGAGAACCTCGACTAGTTCCTCCCTCTGTTGGTGCCCGGATTCCCGGTTCGGGCACCCTCCCTATTCGTATCCCACAGAAAGGATGACTCATGACCAACCCCATGCAGTTCCCCGACGGCTTTGTGTTTGGCGGCGCCACCGCTGCTTACCAGGTTGAGGGCGAGACCCGTACGCACGGCAAGGGCAAAGTGCCCTGGGACGATTTCCTGGCAGCCCAGGGTCGCTTCTCCCCCGATCCCGCAAGCGATTTCTACAACAAGTACCCGGTCGATATCGACCTGTGCCAGCGCTTCGGTATCAACGGTATCCGCGTCTCCATCGCTTGGAGCCGCATCTTCCCCAGTGGCACCGGCGAGATTAACCCCGAGGGTGTCGCCTTCTATCACGAGCTCTTTGCCACCTGCAACAAAGCCGGCGTTATCCCCTATGTCACGCTCGATCACTTTGATACGCCCGAGGCCTTTTACCAGAACGGCGGCGAGGGCTTCCTGACGCGCACGACGATCGACGCCTTTGTCGAGTACGCCAAGTTCTGCTTTGCCGAGTTCACCGAGGTCAAGCACTGGTTTACCTTTAACGAGATTCCCGCGACCGCCGAGGGCAGCTTTATCGTCGGCAACTGGCCGCACGGCGAGAAGTATCGCCTGGACAAGGCCTTCCAGCTCATGCACAACATGATGGTGGCCCACGCCAAGGCTGTCGTCGCCTTCCATGAGGGCGGCTTTGAGGGCGAGATCGGCATTGTCCAGAACCTGGAGCCCAAGTATCCCCTCGATCCCAACAGCGCTGCCGACTGCGAGGCCGCCCGCATGGCCGACGTCATCAACAACCGCTGGGTGCTCGACGCCACTTTCCGCGGCCACTATGCAGCCGACACCATGGAAGCCGCAACCAAGCTGGCCCATATCGCCGGCGGCGAGCTCGACGTCCGCGACGAGGACATCGCCGCGCTGACCGCCGCGCTCCCCTACAACGATTGCCTGGGCGTCAACACCTACAAGTGCCAGTTCCTGCGTGCCGCCGAGGGCGAAAACGACATCAACCACAATGGCACCGGCGACAAGGGCTCCTCGCGCTGGTTCCTCAAGGGCGTGGGCGAGTCATGCGTGCGCGAAGGCGTACCCACCACCGATTGGGACTGGATCATCTATCCCGAGGGCCTGTACGATCTGCTGCTGCGCATTAAGAACGATTACCCCAACTACAAGAAGATTTACATCACCGAGAACGGTATGGGCTATAAGGACGACTTTGAGGACGGCTTTATCGATGACGCCCCTCGTATCGACTACATGCGCCAGCATCTCGCGTGGATCCTCAAGGCAATCGACGGCGGCGTAAACGTCGACGGCTACTTTGTGTGGTCGCTGCAGGACCAGTTCTCCTGGACCAACGGCTATAACAAGCGCTATGGCCTGTTCTACATCGACTTTGAGACCCAGAAGCGCTATCCCAAGGCGAGCGCGTACTGGTACAAGAACGTCGCGGAGACCGGCCTGCTCATGGCCTAACTTTTGCCGCATACCCCCTGTCGGCCGCATGCGAATCCCTCCACGGGTTCGCATGCGGCCTTTTTGTTTTGGTTCGGCCCGTGCAGGCCGTTTGTCTCGATCTGTAACATCTAGCCGAGTATTTCGGCCCTAACTGTTACAAATCGAGACAAACAGAACGCCCGAGCAGCAATATCTCAATCTGTAACATCTAACTCGCTATTAGCCGTCTAACTGTTACAGATCAAGACAAAGATGGTGACTGGGTAGACAAAATCTCAATCTGTAACATCTAGCCGAGTTTTTCGATCCCAACTGTTACAGATTGAGACGATTCGACGGTATCGTCTGCATGAACACACCGTGGTACAATTGTGTCCCAACGCAAAGGAGGTACCCATGTCAGCTTGTGTGCCCGTCCGAGATATGAAGGACACTGCTGCATTCACTACGCTTGTTGAGTCTGAGCGCGACGTCACCGTAACTAAGAACGGCTACGAGGCCATGCACTGCATCAGCAGCGACCAGTATCGCCTCATGCAAGAAGAAATCGCCAAGGCAAAACTGCTGTCTCGTATGATGTTGGCAGAAGACGAAATATCGCAAGGCGACTACAGCGACTACGACTCCTTCGCGACCGCGATACGAGACAAATATGACCTATAACGTCGTCATACTCAAAAGCGCGCGATATGAGTACGAGAGTATCGTCGGATACCTTGCCCAGATCCTCAAGAATCCGCGCGCAGCAGGCAATTTTGTCGCTGAGTTTGAATATCAGCTTGATCTGCTTCGCGAGCAGCCACTCCTACGTCCCCTCTCGCACATGCAAGAGCTGGCGGCACGTAATTATCGATCGTTTCCCGTCAACAACTACGTGTGTCTTTACAAGTTTGAGCACGAAACGATCTATATCGCCCACGTCTTTCATCAGTCACGGGACTACGCCCGCCTGGTCTAGCCCACAAGCTGAATACTTGGCCCGAGCGCATTTGCGTGTCATATCGCGTCACGTTGACGCGTAAAATGACGCGCAAATTTTTACGCGTCATCAAATTTGACGCACAAATGGTGTTTTTACTTATACGTGTCATTCTTCACGTCATATTGAAACGATAGTCCCCACGCCGGCAGGGGGGGCAGAAGTATCGCCTGCAGCTTTAGCTAGCAGATAACCCGCGTGTGTCCCTCGATGGCGGCGCGATCCTCGGCGGTAATACCCGGCTCGCACACCACGGCGTCCAAATTGTCCAGGCGGCAGAAGGTGTAGAAGTCGCGCTTGCCGATCTTGCTGGAGTCGGCGATCAGATAGCGCGAGTCCGCTTTGCTAAAAGCGAGCTGCTGGATACGGCCCTCGTCCATGTTGGACGTGGACACGTCGCCGTCCAGAATGCCGTTGGCACCGATAAACGCCGTGTCAATCCCTAGTGCGCGCAGGGCATCCTCGGCCGTTGGTCCCACAAAAGCGGCGGTGCGGCGGCGGTACATGCCGCCCACCAGGCACAGCTCGCAGCCCTCGCGCGCCTCGAGCAGGCTAAAGGCCGAAAGCGAATTGGTCACATAGATGAAAGTCAGCTTGTCGGTGACTCGGAGAGCGCCAATGCGATCTCACGACGGTTGCGCTCATTGTCTCAATTAGATACTCAACGAAATACGGCCCCGCAGCTCAATAAGCTGCAGGGCCGTACTATACACCGACGAATCAACGACGGAGTGCATCCACTATTTGGCCAGCTCCTGAACGATCCAGTCAATTGCACCTTCGGGATCGTTGGTAAGGTCGATATACTCCTTGCCCCTTGTGGTGAGCAGTTTAATTCCAAGGCGATCGGTATCGGCCTTCATAGCGTCATAGTACATGCGTGCCTGGGGTGCCAGAACAATCACGTTGTACTGATCCATCGTCTCATAGTGGCTTCCGTACGCACCGGACTGAGAAACCAGATCGATACCCTTAGCAGCGGCACCTTCGCGAAGAGCATTTGCCAAGAGAGTCGAAGTGCCGGCACCCTGGCAAAGCACAAGCACGCGGATCTGCTCCGCCTTGTCCTTTACCGCCTCGAGAGCTTTTGCGACATTTTCCTGTGCGGCAATAGCATCTGCATCCGAGGTTCCTGCAGTCTCCTTTGCAGACTCTTCCAAACAAAGCTGATGGTCATACGCCTTGCAGAACGGATAGTAAATCACAAAGTCAACGACCAACAGCACTGCCATCAATACGAGAGAACGCAGATCGAGACCCGTGGTGAGGAATGCACCGATTGGGCCGGGAAGCGCCCACGGCATGGTATACATGGGGGCGTTCATTCCAATGACGTCAATGAAAAATTTACCGATAATGGCGTTGACCATAGGAGCCACTAGGAAGGGCACGAACATATAGGGATTGAGAACAATCGGCATACCGAAGATAACGGGCTCGTTAACTCCAAAAATCACCGGGATAATCGATGCCTTGCCCATGGCTTTAAGCTGCTTGGAGCGCATAAACATGATCAGGATAATAGGAACGATGAACGTGCAGCCAGAACCGCCCAGACCGCCGATGAAGCTTGTAAAGTCCTGCGTGAGAGCAATTGACGGGTGTCCACCTGCTTGGAAAACCTCAAGATTGGTAACGGTATTGCCGTAGAGCGCAGCATTGATCGGACTCATGACAACCGAAGCACCGTGGATACCCATAAATTGGAAAAGTGCGACCGCGCCTTCGATAAGCGCCATGCCAGGATAGGTGTCAACCGCGGAGAACAGCGGCGAGATGAGAGCGGATACCAAATTGGCGAACGGCACAGCAAGCAGCTTGCGGCTCGCAAGATCGATAAAAGCGCACGCAAGGATCGAAAACCCAAATGCAAAGATATCGCGAAAACTCTGCGCAATAGAGCCAGGGACCTCTTTGGGGAGCTTGATCGTCACATTATGGCTAATGCACACCTTATAGATATTAACGGTCAAGAATGCGGCTACGAACGCAGCGAGAAAACCCTTGGTTCCCATATAGCCGGTTTCAAAAACAGATGTATCTGCTCCGCCAATCGAGACAACATCGTTCGTCACCGATAGCAAGAGCATGCCGCACATGGCACAAACCATGCACGAGGTGGGGTTGAGAGATTTACCCGAAGGCATGCGACGGTTCATCGACATGGCAAGTGAGCTCGCCGTGGTGCCGGCCACCATAATGCCAAGAAGTCCCATGGTATATGCATAGATTTTATTGAAGAAATCCAGCACCTCAGACGGAAGCGTGATGCCTACATAGGCAGGGAGCGTCGAAAGAAGAAGGAACAGGCTCGAGAACAGCACAATTGGCATATTCGAGAGAAAGCCATCCTTAATCGCCACCAGATAAATGTTCCTCGAGATTTTGTCGAAGAGGGGCTGGTGTTTTTCAAGGAATTTGACGATAGCGTCCATAACACATCCTTTCATGATTCCCGGGCACGTAACGATTTATCCGGACTCAACCGTCGTCGTCCCCGTTTGTATCCACTTATGTAAGTGAATACGTTCTTGTGCGAAATGTAATATCATTTGCGCGATTTGTCATAACCAATTCTTTTTCCGCTTTGTCGATATGTCAAGAATTCAAATACTTATTCGGTGAACGGTAGTTAATTAATATAAGGTTTTCCCAGCTAAAGGCTATTTTTTCCGAGCAGTACAATAAGCTTGCAACCGTTCGCCGATTGGATATAACATATTGAATATATTGTTGTAACAATATTAGAGACAATGTCACAAGCCTGTCGTTCTAGTCAAAGGAAGTAACAATGCCCAAACGATTACTGAACATGTCCGCATCCGATTTTGCCGCCACGTCACCCATGGATCTAAAGCAGGCAATTCTGGCTTCCGAGGGACGTACCATCATGGCGGAAAACGTACCCTCTTCCCAATTTCTCGGCGGCGTTACTAATGCAGAAATCGAACGTGCCGCAGGTGCCGACCTGCTTCTGTTTAACGCGCTCGATGTGTTCGATCCAGTTATTGCCGGTATTCCAGATGATCTCAATGAAAACCCGGTCACTTGGGTGAAGCGAGCATGCGGAAGGCCCATTGGCGTCAATCTGGAGCCAGTTGATAACGAGGCAGAGATGTCTGAATCCCGAACGGAAATCCCCATGGGTCGTCGCGTCTCTCCCAAGACCTTAGAAAAGGCTAACGAACTCGGATTTGATTTTATCTGCCTGACGGGCAACCCTGGAACCGGCGTCTCCAACGATGCAATCGCCCATTCGATTAAACTCTCCAAAGAGCATTTCAATGGCCTGGTCATAGCCGGAAAAATGCATGGAGCGGGCGTTGCGGAACCTGTCATGACGCTCGAAATTGCGCGCAAGTTTGTTGACCTCGGCGTCGATATCCTTCTCGTGCCAGCCCCCTACACCGTCCCTTGCTTCCAAGAAGCAGACCTGCGCGCCATCGTAGACTTTGTACGATCCCACAACGTAGGCAAGTCAATTGAAGAGAAGGTTCTCGTCATGGCGGCGAACGGGACGAGTCAAGACTCCTGCGACAGCGAGACCATTAAGAAAATAGGCCTTGCAGCAAAAGCAGCCGGCGCTGACCTCCAACATATCGGGGACTCCATGAACGGTATTTGCCTGCCCCAGAATATCTTCACGCTCGGACAAGCCCTTCGTGGATACAGGCATCAGATCGTCATGCTGAGCCGCTCTGTGATACGTTAAGGTTACCTTGCCCACGTTACATCCCGACTGAGGCAACCATCAGGTATAACCAACATGCAAACTGAGGCTCTAATGCTCGATACACACGAAAAACGGCCACTCTATTTACAGCTCACCGACGCGCTGCTCAAGCAGATCGTCGATGAATATCAAGCAGACGATAAACTTCCAACAGAAATGGAACTCTGCGACGAATACGCCGTAAGCAGAACAACCGTCCGACTTGCCATGAGTGAGCTGGAGCGTCGTGGAAGTATCTATCGAATCCAAGGTAAGGGATCGTTTGTTGCACCGAAACGCGTTAGCGAGCTCAATTCACTTTTAGACTTTGACTTTGCAAGCCATTGCGATGGCGTTGATCCGGATGCCATCACCAAACATTTCGGCGGCCTCACATCAGGTCGTCCAATTTCCGTAATGATGCTCCAACAATTTGGATGTCAAAGTCGCGATGAAATTCAGCGTCTTGAATTGACCTACGAACTTGAAGGCAGCTTCATAGGCGCTGATACGTTCTTCATTTCAAAGTCGCGCGTTCCGAATAACCAGTTAGATTTTCAGGCATTTAGCAGAATCATGGACGACTTGTCCAAGTCTATCCAATCTGTTAGGGAAAGCTATAGAGCACGTCAGCTTAGCGATTCCGAAGCCAGTAATTATGGTGTTGCAAAACTTCCGGTCATCGAACTGACTCATTATGCTTACGACTCCGGAGGCAAACTAATCTCGATTGTCTGCCGCACCGTCTTAACTGGGCGGGTCCCTTATCAAAACTTTATTTTCAAGTCCTAATGTTCTTTTTCTTTTGTCTCGATCTGTAACACGTAGCCGAGTTTTTAAGTCCTAACCGTTACAGATCGAGACAAACAAGGTAGACCACGCCGAATTGTCTCAATCTGTAACACTAAGACCGGTTTTGGACGTCTAGATGTTACAGGTTGAGACGATTTGATAGTGGAGTCCTTATTTGCGCGTCATATCGCGTAGCGCTGACGCGCTGGTTTCCACAATGACAGGAGGTAAAAGTCCTCCCGCATCACCCGTTGGCAATCCCGTAGCGATAACTAGCAAATAACCTGCGTGTGTTCCTCGATGGCGGCACGATCCTCGGCGGCGATGCCCGGCTCGCACACCACGGCGTCCAAATTGTCCAGGCGGCAGAAGGTGTAGAAGTCGCGCTTGCCGATCTTGCTGGAGTCGGCGATCAGATAGCGCGAGTCGGCCTTGCTAAAGGCGAGCTGCTGGATACGACCCTCATCCATATTAGACGTAGACACGTCGCCATCCAGAATGCCGTTGGCGCCGATAAACGCCGCATCGATACCCAACGCTCGCAGAGTATCCTCGGCCGTTGGCCCCACAAAAGCGGCGGTGCGGCGACGGTACATACCGCCCACGAGGCACAGGTCGCAGTCTTCGCGCGCCTCGAGCAGGTTAAACACCGAAAGCGAATTGGTCACAATGCGCAGGCGAAACGCCGGCAGCATCGAGGCCATCTGCTCAACCGTGGTGCCCGTGCCCAAAAAGATGGTCGAGCCTTCCTCGATAAGCTCCACAGAACGGCGCGCAATCTGCAACTTTTCCTCGGCATGCTTCGTGCGCTTTTCGCTGTGCGAATACTCATGGCGCAGCATAGCGTGTGGACGGCTCTGTGCACTGCGGGCTCCGCCGTGCACGCGCTCGATCTCGCCCAGGCTCGCAAGCTCCTCAAGGTCACGGCGGATCGTCATATCCGAGACGCCTAACGCATCCGAAATCTCCTTGACCGAGACCGTTCCCTGTTCCTCGAGCAGCTGCCGAACCTTATCCTGTCGCTCTGCCTTAATCACGATGAATCCTCGCCGTTCTTTGCGCGTATATCATTCAAACAATAACGAACAAATTGTATCAGACTCGCGCGCGTCAGAAATGAACGCCCGCACAGCTCCAATCATCACTTTTTTGAGAAAAATACCCCCTGCTTTAGTGGGGTGTAGTGATAATCTCGCCTGTTCGCGCTACAGTTTGTCCGAAATACCTCGATGTTAGGAACCAAATGATCACTTCCGAGCTTTTCGGCACCGCGCCGTGCGGTACCCCCGTTCATCGTTACACCCTCAACGGGCCCGAGATCTGCGTTCGCATTATGGACTATGGCGCCACCGTGCTTGGTATCGACGTGCCCGACATTCCCGGCAACGTGCGCGATGTGGTGCTGGGCTTCGATAAGCTCGAGGATTACTTTGACAACCCCGCCTGCTTTGGCGCGACTATCGGCCCCGTGGCAAACCGCACCGCAGGCGCCACGATTACCATTAACGGCACCGACTGGCATATGCCGGCCAACGAAGGCGCCAACAACCTGCACAGCGATCTTGAGCATGGTCTGCACAAGCGCGTGTGGGATGTTGAGCTCGACGAGGTCCATAAGGCCGTGCGCATGACCACCTCACTTGAGGATGGCGAGCTGGGTCTCCCCGGCAACCGCACCTTTACGGCCGTGTTTACCGTGACGCGCACCGGCGTCTTTCGTGTCGAGTATGGCTGCGAGAGCGACCGCGCCACGTACGTGTCCATGACCAACCACACGTACTTTAACCTTGCCGGCCATAACGCCGGCATGGACTGCGAGCACTTCTTTGTTGCCAACGCTGCCCACTACCTGCCCATCAACGAGCAGAATATCCCCACCGGCGAGATCGCTCCGGTCGAGGGCACGCCGTTTGACTTTCGCGAGCTGCACCCTGTCGCGCCCGGCATGGAGGCCGACAATCCGCAGATTAAGCAGGCCCGTGGCTACGACCACTGCCTGTGCATCGATGGCTATCAGTACGGTCGCAACCTGCGCCGTGCGATGCACGTCGAGGAGATGTGGACCGGTCGCGAGCTGGACTACTACACCACCGCACCGGGCGTGCAGCTCTACACCGGCAACTGGCTGGGCGACGAGCACGCCAAGGACGATGCTAACTATGGCTGGGGTGCCGGCTTTGCCCTCGAGGCAGAGATGTACCCCGACACGCCGCACCAACCGCTGTTCCCGCAGGGCATTGTGGGCCCGGGTCACCCCTACAGCAATGTGATCGAATACCACTTTATGAGGCACTAGGCCCACAACGCGACATATTGCACAGCAACGCCCGCCGGCACCACCGCCGACGGGCGTTTTTCTATCCAGTCGAACGCCCGCTCGTTCGCGGCGTGGGTCGGCCTGACGCCCTCCGAGCACTCCAGCGGGGAGAGCGACCGCAGGGGCGCGATCACCAAGGCCGGCAACAAGCACCTGAGGAAGGCTCTGGTCGAGGCCGCGTGGCACTACCTGACGTGCTCCGCTCGGCCGAAGGACCTCGCCAGGGGCCAGGACCCGGACCGGGGCGCCCGGAGGCATGCCGCCAAGGGCGTGCGGAGGCCGGTCGAGAGGCGCGAGGCCCTGCTCGCGCGCGGGGTCCACGGCAGAACGTCGCCACGGCGCGCGAGCTCGCCTGCTGGGTATGGGCGGTCGGCCTCATGGCCGAGGAGGCGTAGGGGGCCGGTCCCCCGCACATAAGCCGATCACCCCGGAAGCGGTTTGATCCGAAGCCGTTGAGGCGAACCTCAGGTCCCTTTTCTGCGAGCGCCCAGGGCG
>CABUCA010000020.1 GCA_902489965.1 uncultured Collinsella sp. | reverse complement strand
ACTTCACTGGCGAGGAAGCGTTGGGCGCCCAAACCATGCATTATCGGCGATTCTAACCCAGCAGCTTATCCAGCGCCATTGCAATACCATCTTCGTTGTTATCGGCGGTCACCATCTGGGCCACAGCCTTAACCTCATCGACGGCGTTACCCATGGCAACACCGGTGCCGGCCCACTCAATCATGGACTTGTCGTTCTGGCCGTCGCCAAACGATACGACCTCGCTGGCATCGATGCCGAGTTTGGGCAGGGCACCCTCGAGCGCACGGGCTTTGTCGATACCGTGCGCCGTGTACTCAAAGTACCAGTCGGCCGTAAACATGCCCGAAAGCGTCTGCTTAAAGGGCGCATACATCTCCTCGTAATGCGCCTGCAGGTAGGCCGGATCGCCCGCCGTCAGCAGCTTGTCCACGGGATAAGCATCAGCGACCTCATGCAGGCTCTCGACCTCGCGGATCTTAAGATCGCACGCATCGCGCTCGTATTTGACGATGTTTTTCTGCGAGCCGTCAGGCAGCGTGATCATGCAGCGGTACGAGTCCTCGACGTGCAAATCGCGACCGAGCGAAATCATAGGGATCACGTCAAAATTACGCAGGTGATCAATCAGGCGATGCAATTCGTCGGCAGGCATAGCCTGATCGAACAGTACCTCGTCGGTCTGGGCATCGACGACGTGTGCGCCGTTAAAGGCAACTAGCAGACCGTCATGGTTTTGGAGGTCGAGCTCCTGCGCCAAGGCGTGGAGCCCCCATGCGGGACGGCCCGAAGCCAAAATGAGCTTAATGCCCGACTCCTGCGCCGCGAGCAGCTTCTCGCGCGTACGCGGGCTAATCACTTTCTGATCGTTGGTGAGCGTACCGTCGATATCCATCGCGATGGCTTTGATTGCCATATATGCCTCCCTGTCATTGAACAACCTTGTCTGAGCCATCATACAGAACACCCATCGCGACTCCGTTTACAACGGGCAAAAAGTCATATTGTCTCGAACATGAACGGCGTGTGGTCGTGAAGCTTTATCGCTCAGGTCAAATACGTCTGCTAGCGACGCTCATCCGTCGGTGCGCCCTCGACGATCGCGATGCCCGCCGATGCACCTAACGCGCTGGCGCCGGCCTCGATGAATGCGCAAGCCTCTTCGTAATTATGGATACCGCCCGCCGCCTTGATTGCCACGGCATCGCCGAGCACCTCGTGCATCAGCCGCACGTCCTCGAGCTTAGCACCGCCAAAGCTTCTGCCGGTCGATGTCTTAAGGAATCCCGGCTTGGACTCCAGCGCGATCTCGCATACACGGCGCTTGGCGGCGTCGTCGCCGTCCAGCTTGCACATCTCGACGATTACCTTGTCAGTGATGCCATGCGCGCGACAAAAATCAGCAATGGTAGTCATCTCGCGCTCGATGGCATCAAAATCGCGGTTCTCGATCGACCCCTGATTCAAAACGTAGTCAATCTCGGTAAAGCCACACGCAGCGTATTCCTCAAACCTCGCAAGCTTCTCCTCAAGCGTCATAGTGCCCTGGGGAAAGTCGATAGCGCCGGCAAGGATGATGTCAGAGCCCTCGAGCATGGCGCGGCCCGTCTCGTACTCCTGCAGGTTCGCAAATACGCAGCGAAAGTTGTACTTTAACGCCTTCTCGACATACTGCTCAAACGTGTCCTCGGGGGCATCGATATAGTCGATGTATTTATTGATGGGTTTGGCAAGCGTCATGCTGGGCCTCCTTGTTCAGGGCTGGCAACCGATTCGTGGCTTCACGCGAAAAACCACGTTCAATGTACGCCCGGCATGCAAGGACAGCGTCCGCATTCCGACAAGTGGTATGAAATTAGCCGTAAACGTATAATTTACGGACAGCGAATGGCACCGCACGCGGATGCCGACAGTAAGACATCCCCCCTCAATACACCCTCATGCCCATTTAAATAGCAAGGGGCCCGTATCTGTTGGGATACGGGCCCCTTTCGGCCGTGACCTATCTCAGCAACAAAGACTACTTGCAGTGAGCGCGGTAGAACTCGATCGCACCATCTTATCCGAGCCGGGGCACGTTCGCATAGCGTGGCGCGCGACGGTTGCAAAACCACCCCATTTGAAACAAACGCAAAAAAGTACTTGCAAAGACACGTTCCGACATATAAGTTGATAAAAGACCGCCGTTGCGGTTTTAAGTAGATCGAGCATATGAAGTTTCAGTTTTCAGCGTGTAAGAGAAGGAAGATCGGCAAAGTACAACCCCAAACGCAATGACAACTTAATGAGGTAACTGCCACATGTGAGGCACCCAGGGCATTGCTGTCTCGATTTTGAGCACGATGCCTTCCGCCTTGCATGGGCCGTTCCATCCCGCCCCTGCAGCAACTGCCTCACGGGCTCATTGAAAACCGCATAGCACCCCAACGTCAGCACATCACCCACGGCAAGCACATCACTCACGACAACCAACACATCAACAAACAGCACGAACATCAACCGATTGGAGAAGCTATGACAAACCACCACGCTGAAGACGGCGATAAGAAAAGCATTCTGGATGCCCGCATTGAGCGAGCATATGCAAACGAATATGACGCCGCCTTTGCCGCCGCGACCATAAAGAACTACGCGTCGCTACCGCTCGCGACGATCTTGGCCGACCACCCTCAACTGCTGAAGCGCTGCACAAAGATCATGGGCGACCCCGACATTCGCAAGCTGACAGACCCCTATGCCCCAAAACGCGACAACGATTCGTACGTTCTTACCGTAGGCTGCCTAGCCCATATGCTTACGGCGCTCGACACGAAACTCAAGCTCGAATGGGAACCCGACGAGCGTCATGAACTCGAAAGTAAGCGGAACACCCTGCGCACCGCACTGTTCCTTCCGTTGGACGGCCTCAAGCGCTGCAACGTCGAGCTCAATACACAGGCGCGGCAAAAGCCCGGGACCACGGGGCAGAAAACTCCAAGACCCCATGCGGCCATCGTCGACCGCAACCGATATAACCGCATGACCGCGCACTTTTCCGCCGAGGGAGCAGCCATAAGGACGCTGATCGACCTGCTGTGCCTTCTGAGCATCAACGAGCTATTTGAGGGCTATCTCGCCCTTGTTCCCGCGACGGCACCCAAGTCGGTAGCAAAGATCATCGAAACCTGCAGACGCCAGTTTGAGCGCCATCGCAATGGCAGCGAGATGAACGCCAGCATCGCGCAGTACTACGCGGCTCATTACAAAAATGACGGATGTGCCCCTGTCGAGCATCAGCTGCGGCTCGCCTACACCACGCCCGTCGCAACGCTCCATCGCTTTGGAGTCCTTGGCGCTTGCGAGCCGCACGAACAGGCAGCCTGCCCCACAACCGAGCTCGATCTCAGGCTCGGACGAACCCTGTAGCCCGCCAGCCCCTCCGCGGGCAACAATCCTATTCCACAACACAACCAACAGAAAGGAGTCCTCATGGACACCAATCATTCCCCCATCATCAGCCCCCTCACCATGCGTGAATCCGCCCGAGGTATCACGCTCACCAGCATTTACGATGAGATGCTCGCCCGTCGCGAGCTCTCCGTCATGGGAAACATCGAAACCCCGATGGCCCACGACCTATGCCAGCAGATCCGCCTGCTCGATGCCACCGACCCCAGCCGCCCCATCACCATATTTGTCGCCAGCGCCGGCGGAAGCGTGCGATCGGGCCTTGCGATCTATGACGCCATGCGCCTCGCATCGTGCCCCATCCGCACCGTCTGCCTGGAATTCGCCGCGTCCATGGGCGCCGTGATCTTTATGGGCGGCGACGATCGCCGTATGGCGCCCCATGCAGAGCTCATGATTCACGACCCGCTGATCCCCCAGGGGGCAGGCGGCTCGGCACTTGCGCTGCAGGAAACCAGCCGGCGTCTCATGCAGACCCGCAAGACCCTCACGCAAATCCTCTCGGACCGCAGCGGCCTCACGCCCAAGCGCATCCAGTCCCTCACTGCAAAAGACACCTACCTTTCGGCCGAGCGCGCCGTCGAGCTCGGCTTTGCCCACGAAATCCTCTCGACCACCAAGGAGGTCGCCCATGTCTAACCTCGCCAGCCGCCTCGCCGCATCTAAGTCCGCATCGTCCACCATCCTCGCCAAGGATCGAACGCTTTCCTGCGACACCCGCCAAACGGGACTCAACAACAACGCACTTGTGATCGGCCCCTCGGGAGCCGGCAAGACCCGAAACGTCCTCAAGCCCAACCTACTGCAAATGAACGCAAGCTACATCGTGCTCGACACCAAAGGCACGCTCTGTCGCGAAGTGGGACCCGTGCTGGCAGCCCACGGTTACCGCGTGCAATGTCTCAACTTCGCCGACCTCAACACCGTCCCGGCCCTTGCGCCCGGCATCGAGCGCTGCGGCTACAACCCCCTGAGGCACATTCGCCGCAAGGCGGACGGCAGGCCCAACCAGCAGGACATCCTCTCGGTGGCAAAGGCCATCTGTCCCATCGAGGACAACAACCAGCCTTTTTGGGATCATGCGGCGGCAGACCTGCTGTCGTGTCTTATCGCCTACGTCACCGAACAGCTACCCGCCGACGAGCAGACGATCAGCTCGGTCATCAAGCTGATCGAGCACCTGCAGGACGGTGCCACGGGTCGATTGTTTGACGACCTGATCACGACCGACCCCCAAAGCTATGCCCTCTCGCTATGGCGGCGCTACGCCATTACGCAAAATGCCGAGCGCATGCACGCGAGCATCGTCGGCATCCTTGCCGAAAAGGTCATGTGTCTGGGATTCGACGGTGCGGCACAGCTCTATCGTGAGTGCCATCAGGCGGACTTCGCTTCCATGGGACACACCCCCTGCGCCCTGTTTGTAACCGTGAGCGATATTGACCGCAATCTCGATCCGCTGACCGGCCTCTTTATTTCGCAGGCGTTTATGGGCCTCATTCGTGAGGCCGATAGGCAGCCCGACGGCAGCCTGCCCGTGCCCGTGCGCTTTATGCTCGATGACTTCGCAAATCTGCAGATCCCCCAGATCGACAACGTGCTCTCGATTATCCGAAGCCGCAACATCTGGGCAACGCTGCTGCTGCAGTCGACCAACCAGCTCGATGCGCTCTATGGCGAGGCACGCGCACGCTCCATCATGGGCAACTGCGACACGCATCTGGTGCTGGCGTTCCAGGATCCCGAGAGTGCCCGGGTGTTTTCCGACCGCGCCGACGCGCTGCCCAGCACGCTCATGGCGACGCCGACCGATCGCTCGTGGCTCTTTGTGCGCGGCCACACTCCCGAACAGGTCGAGCGCTTTAGGCTCGAAGACCATCCGCTCTACGGGGAGCTGCCCGAGGCGCAGCGAGGCCATGCGGAGGCCGAGATCTAGGCGCAGGGTTCTCGCAGCGCGCGGCGCCCCGGCGATGTTCCACAAAGGCCGTGCGCCCCGGGACCACGGCAAAGCAAAGGGGCCCGCATCCGATAGGATACGGGCCCCTGACTATAAGGCGCGATGCGTTAACAGCAGCGACTACTTGCGGTGAGCGCGGTAGAACTCGATGAGCGCCTGGGTCGAAGCGTCCTGCTCGGCCTTGGCGGCGTCGTCGTGGAAGGCCGGGGTGATCTGCTTGGCAAGCTGCTTGCCCAGCTCAACGCCCCACTGGTCGTAGGAGTCGATGCCCCAGACCGTGCCCTCGACAAACGTGATGTGCTCGTACAGGGCGATGAGCTCGCCGAGCGCGAACGGGGTCAGCGTGTCGCCGAAGATCGAGGTCGTCGGGCGGTTGCCCTCAAAGCAACGGGCCGGGACGATCTGCTCGGGCGTACCCTCGGCACGAACCTCGTCGGCCGTCTTACCAAAGGCGAGCGCCTTGGTCTGGGCCAGGAAGTTGCCCAGGAACAGCTCATGCACGTCCTGGCCGCTATCGGTCGCAGGGTTGGCAGTGTTAGCGAAGGCGATGAAGTCGGCCGGAACCACCACAGTGCCCTGGTGCAGCAGCTGGTAGAAGGCGTGCTGACCGTTGGTGCCGGGCTCGCCCCAGAAGATCTCACCGGTGTCGGAGGTCACAGCGCTGCCGTCCCAGCGGACATGCTTGCCGTTGGACTCCATGGTGAGCTGCTGCAGGTAGGCCGGGAAACGGTGCAGATACTGGCAGTACGGAAGCACGGCGTGGCTCTTGGAACCGAAGAAGTTGACGTACCAGACGTTGAGCAGGCCCATCAGCGCGACGGCGTTGTTCTCGAGCGGGGTGTTGCAGAAGTACTCGTCGATGGCATGGAAGCCCTCGAGGAACTGCTGGAAGCGCTCGGGGCCGAGCACGACGATCAGCGACAGGCCCACGGCGGAGTCGACGGAGTAGCGGCCGCCGACCCAGTTCCAGAAGCCGAAGGCGTTGGCGGGGTCGATGCCGAAGGCCTCGACCTTCTCGAGTGCGGTGGAAACGGCGACGAAGTGCTTTGCCACGGCCTCGGCGTTCTGCTCATCGGAGCCGTCGATGGCGCCCTGAGCCTTGAGCTGCTCGAGCATCCAGGTCTTGACTTCGCGGGCGTTGGTGAGGGTCTCGAGCGTGGTGAAGGTCTTGGAGACGATGATCACGAGCGTGGTCTCGGGATCCAAACCCTTGAGCTTCTCGGCCTGATCGTTGGGGTCGATGTTGGAGATGTAGCGGCAGTCGATACCGGCGTCGGCGTAGGGACGCAGGGCCTCGTAGGCCATGACCGGGCCCAGATCGGAGCCACCGATGCCGATGGACACCAGGTGCTCGATCTTCTTACCGCTTACGCCCTTCCACTCACCGGAGCGCACGCGCTCGGCGAAGGCATACATGCGGTCGAGGACCTCGTGCACGTCGGCGACGACATCCTGGCCGTCAACGATGAGCTGGCCCTTCTCGCTTGCCGGACGGCGAAGCGCGGTGTGCAGAACAGCGCGGTCCTCGGTGGTGTTGATGTGCTCGCCGGAGAACATGGCGTCGCGGCGCTCCTCGAGCTTCACCTCGCGGGCAAGATCGCACAGCAGCTTGACGGTCTCATCGGTCACCAGGTTCTTGGACAGGTCAAAGTGCAGGTCACCAGCGTCAAAGCTCAGCTTGTTCACACGCTCGGGATCGGCAGCGAACCAGGCCTTGAGGTCGATGCCCTCGGCCTCGAGCTTCTCCTGATGGGCCTCGAGCGCCTTCCAAGCGGCGGTCGACGTAGCGTCGATAGGTGCGGCAACAGTTGCCATAAAGTCCTCCTCAGCATACGGGCGCATACCTCCATGCGCCCGGATAATCAGATGCCCCTATTCTAGCGCAGGTCAAGACCGTAATCAGCGAGCGTTGCCAATCCGCCCCCAAACGGCGACCGACCAAAAAGGGACAGGTTTATTTTGGCAGGTCAAACGCTTTACCTACCAAAATTAACCTGTCCCTTCCTGGCAGGTACTAGGCCGCGGCGCACACGCTGCCGAGCAACTCACGCAAGGGAGTGCCGATGCCCTCCAGCAGCTCGGGTGCGATAATGGCAAAAACGGGAACCTCGCCGGCACCCACGACGGCAGGCACTTTTCCCTCGGAGACGATGCACCCGTAGGGAACAAAGCCGTCCTCGCCGGCATCGAGCACGGCCATGCGACGAGCGAGTTCGCGCGCAAAGCCCGCCGTATCGGCATCTCCGATCGCCAGGACAAAGTCCACGCCTTCGTCGGTCGCCAGGGCCACGGCTTCGTCGATCAGCTCGTCTCCCCCGTCGCTCTCAACCGAGTCGCAGCGAAAAAGCACGCGTTCGAGCAGGGCGCGATCGAGCGAGCCGAGTGCCGCCGAGACGAGCTCATCACGCGTATGCTTGTCACCGCCCAACACGACCAGCGCCTTGGTGCCACCGTAGTGAGCGACCAATCGTCCGCACCAGCGAGCCACGTCCCCATCCGCAACAAGGCGTGTCGGCATACCAAACCCATAATTGACCATCTTTCCCACAACCCTTCCGTGCGTATAGGCGGTATCAATCGTGAGGCTCATGCTAAGAAGCGAGGTTTTCCGAGCTGTTTCACGCTCTTTAGAGCTGCGTTAAAACCCGATCCAACCGCACGACCATACCCACCAAAAAGGGACAGGTTTTGACGATGTCCGGACGAGCGGGTATTATCGAACAAGTATTCGATAAGAACATGTGTTTGATGGGAGGACGCGTGGGGCACGAGCGTCACACCTATATCTGCATCGACCTTAAGACGTTCTATGCCAGCGTCGAGTGTGTCGACCGCGGACTCGATCCCCTCACTACGTGCCTGGTCGTTGCCGACGAATCGCGCGGACGAACGACCATCTGCCTCGCCATCACGCAGGCTATGAAGGACCTCGGGATACGCAACCGCTGCCGTCTATTCGAGATTCCCGACGGCATCGACTACATCAAGGCCGTACCGCGCATGCAGCACTATATGGAGGTGTCGGCGCAAATCTACGGCATCTACCTGGAATACGTGAGTCCGCAAGACATTCACGTCTATTCAATCGATGAATGCTTTATCGACGTGACACCCTATCTGGACCTCTATCACACCGATGAGGAAGGCTTCGCCTGCATGTTGCGTGACGAGGTCTTGGCGCGTACCGGCATCACGGCGACGGTCGGCATCGGCCCTAACCTATTCCAGGCCAAGGTTGCACTCGATATCACCGCCAAGCACGTGCCCAGTCGCATCGGCAAACTCGACGACGAGACCTTTCGCAAGGAGATCTGGCCCCATCGCCCCATCACCGACATCTGGGGCATCGGCCCCGGCGTGGCGGCCCGTCTCGAGAAATACGGCGTCTACGATCTGATGGGCGTCGCGGCGCTCGACGAAAACCTGCTTTACGACGAGCTCGGCGTCAATGCCGAGTATCTCATCGACCACGCCTTCGGGCGCGAGCCGACAACCATCGCCGATATTCAGGCCTATCGCCCACAGGCAACCTCAACAACCACGGGGCAAGTGCTATCGAAAGGCTATGCCTATGAGCAGGCCTACACCGTCTTGCGCGAGATGGTCGACAACGCCGTGTTGGACTTAGTCGATAAGCACGTGGTCTGCGACAGCATCTCGCTCTTTGTGGGCTACGCGAGCGAACGAGCCGACATACGCCGGCTCGATGCCAGCGGTACAGCGCAATATGTGGACGGATGCGGACACCTACGCTCGAGCACGTCGAGTATCGAACCCACCGCAACCGCCGGCCCCGAGCTCGCGCCCCGTGCGCCCAAGCCCGTCCAGCGCGATGACGAACGGCGCCGCCTGGTGCGCGAGGCGCAGGCAATCGATGGCATCTTTGTGGGAGAGCACGGCGGCAAACCGCGCGGTGGCTATGCTGCGCTCTTTGCACACTCAAACGCCTCGCGAAAGCTGCCCGAGCGCACCAATTCGTTTAAGAAGATCATGGGCTATTTCGATGAGCTCTGGGCGCAGACTGTCGATCCCAAACGACCGGTCAAACGCATCAACCTGGGATTTGGCAACCTCATGCCCGAGGAATTTGCCACCATCGATCTATTTAGCGATATCGAGGCGGATGAGCGCGAGCGCGACCTGGCGCGCGCCGTCCTGGCCGTGAAAGGCAAGTACGGCAAGAACGCCCTGGTCAAGGGATTAAGCTTTACCGCCGGCGCCACCGCACGCGAACGCAACGATCAGGTAGGAGGACACCGTGCCTAAGTCCCAACAACAGCCCATGCGCCCGCCGACCGCCTTCGAGCGCCTGGCGGACCCCGAGGGCAGACGCCGCGCAGCCGACCCCAACCTCACTGCCAACGGTGCCGTGCGCGCCGGCCGTGCCGCGCAGTTTATGCCCTTTGCCGCCCTCACGGGATACTACGAGCTCGTGCGCAAACAAGAGATCACTGTTGAGCCCAAATGCGAACTCACGGAAGAAAAAGCCCTCGAGCTTTCGAAAAAGCTCGAGGGCCTCAAACGAGGCGACCTGGTGCGCGTCACCTATTACGATACGTACGGCTATCGCGCTCGCACGGGCATCCTTGATGAGGTGCTCCCTGCGTTCAAGCTCCTCAAGCTCAAAGACATCGCCATCAACTTCGACGATATCCAAGGCATCGAGCTACGCGGACGAGCCTAGACAAGGACGCGCATCCAAGGCAAGGCCTACAGCGTCATGACGTAGTAACCCGCATCTCTCACGGCAGCCTTAAGGACACCACGATCAACCGGCTGCTTAGAGCGCACGCGTGCCGTGTGGTCCGCATACGTCACCGTTGCCCACACGCCATCCAGCGCATTCAGGGCATTGGCTACGTTCTGAGCGCAGCCGTCACAGCTCATGCCGCCGATGAGCAGCTCCTCGCTATAGGGATAATGAGACGGATCGGTATCCGCGACCACGACCTTCTTGGCCTTCTTTCCGCTCGCGCCATCGCTGCAGCAGCTCTTTCCGTGTGTCGAAGCGACAATGCGACGCAGTCCAAAAAACATGCCGACGGCAATGACGGCCAGCACGATGAGATTCGCAGGGCTGAGCAAGTCACTCATGCGTTCCCCTTTCAAGTAGCCCTATCTAGATACCCCCATGGGGTGTCCCCATCTTAACCCAAAATTATGTCTGTTCGGTCAATTAGTTTCCCTCTTCAAACTTTTTTGTTGACCATGGCTTACTTTCGTGTATAAGTTTTCCTAGGCTAACAACTGAGGACCCGAAAGGGGCATCGTGACTCGAACCATTGACATCCCAACATACCAAACGGCTGTCGTGCGCAACTGCTCCCCTACGCTCGCAGGTATCAAGCCGGCTTCGCTCTTTACCTATCCCGGCGTTTACGCCAGCCAAAACGGAAAACCCAGCGCCGCCCATATCGAAGAGCGACGCTCTCGCCTGCTCGCCGTCATAGCCCAATGCAACTGCGAGCTCCAGCCACTCGGGATCCATATGAGCGTTTTGGTCTGGCGCCCCTGCGGAGCGCTCATCTATGTGTACCGCCCTGCAGACCTCATGCGATACCTCTCCGACCCCCGCGCCACGACGGCGCTTGCCGCCGAAGGTTACGATGTCCACAACCTGCCCGCGTCCCTGGTGCATCTCGCCGCGCGCATCACGCTGGCAAGCAGCAATGCCGCAGAGAGTGCCTATGACGGCAGCGTCTGCGCGCTCGCGCGAAATAGGCACTGCGATACGGGGTGCATGTGCGAGTTCCCCCACGAAATTGGCTATTTTTTGGGCTATCCCTACGAAGATGTCCATCAGTTTATCGTCCAGCACGGCGAAAACTATAAGGTCTTTGGCGCATGGAAGGTATACACAAACGTTGAGCAGGCGCTCACGACCTTCGATTCCTATCGCGCATGCACGCAATACCTTACCTACATCTATCAACAGGGCTGCACCCTGGAACAACTTGTCCAGGCAACCCGATAGAGCATACAAGACGCGGCCGCACGCCGCACAACCGAAAGGAAAACATATGAGCAAGATCGCCGTCGTCTACTGGAGCGGTACAGGCAACACCGAGGCCATGGCAAACTTCGTTGCCGAGGGTGCAACCGGTGCCGGCGCCGAGGCAGAGGTCATCTCCTGCGCCGACTTCTCCGCAGACAAGGCCGCCAACTATGACGCCATTGCCTTCGGCTGCCCCGCCATGGGTTCCGAGGAGCTTGAGTATGACGAGTTCCAGCCTATGTGGGACGAGGTCAAGGAGACCCTCGGCGATAAGAAGGTCGTCCTCTTTGGCTCTTATTCGTGGGCCGAGGGCGAGTGGATGGACAACTGGAAGGCCGATGCCGACGAGGCGGGCGTCAATGTCGTCGATTCCGTCATTTGCTACGATGCGCCCGACGATGAGGGCGAGACCGCTTGCAAGGCCCTCGGAGCCGAGCTCGCGTAACGAACCCAGGACCTCCAAAAGAGTCTGCATCAAAGCGCATCCTTATCCCTACAAAAGAGCGGGGGCTGGATTCAAGTCCAGCCCCCGCTCTTTTATAACGGCAGTTACATCAACCGGCTACGAGATATTGCCCAAGAACGCCTTGGTGCGCTCGCTCTTGGGGTGGTCGAAGACCTCGCTCGGCGTACCCTCTTCCACAATGACGCCGCCGTCCATAAAGACGACGCGGTCGGCGACGTCGCGGGCAAAGCCCATCTCGTGCGTCACGACGATCATGGTCATGCCATCGCGTGCCAGGTCGCGCATGACACCCAGAACGTCGCGAACCAGCTCGGGATCGAGCGCCGACGTGGCCTCGTCAAAGAGCATAACGTGAGGGTTCATCGACAGGGCGCGGGCGATGGCAACGCGCTGCTGCTGGCCGCCCGAGAGCTGGCTCGGCATAAAGTCGATACGCTCGGCAAGACCGACCTTGGTCAGCTCCTCGACGGCGATCTTCTCGGCCTCTTCCTTGCTGCGCTTGAGCACCTTTTGCTGCGCAAGCATGACGTTCTTTTTGACCGACAGGTGCGGGAACAGGTTGAACTGCTGAAACACCATGCCCAAGTGCGTACGCACCTTATTGAGGTCAACGCCCTTGGCGCACACATCCACGCCCTCGACGACAATCGAACCACTCGTAGGATGCTCCAGACGATTGATGCAGCGAAGCATCGTCGACTTGCCCGAGCCCGAAGGACCCAGAACTACGACGACCTCGCCCTTATGCACATCCAGATCGATATCGCGCAGGACCACGTTATCGCCAAAGGCCTTCTGGAGGTTCTTAATGCTGACGACGACCTCGTTCGAGTTATTGGTTTCGCTCATGATAGGACCTCCTTACAGACCGGCGATGTGATCGGCAGGCGTCGCGACAACCTGTCCGGCGCTCTTGGCGGGACGCTTCTTCTTGGTCTCGGTCGTACCCAAAAGCCTCGCCTCAAGACCGCTCACCAAGCGAGCGAGCGGCAGGGTGATGACCAGATAGAACAGGGCGGCAACCACGTACGGTGTAATGGAGCCCGTCGTGGCCACGATGGTACGGGCGTTCATGACGATTTCGACCACACCCACGGCGGCAAGCAGCGACGTATCCTTGTAAAGCAAGATAAACTCGCTGGTCAGCGTAGGCAAAACATTGCGGAACGTCTGCGGAATCATAACGTAGAGCAGCGTCTGGAAGGCATTCATGCCCAGAGAGCGAGCAGCCTCGTTTTGGCCCTTGGGGATCGATTGAATACCGGCACGGAAGATCTCGCACAGGTACGCAGACGAGTTCATGGCCATGACGATAACGCCCAAAACATAGTCGTCCACCTTGACGCCGGCCAACGGCAGACCGAAGAACGCGATATAGATCTGCAGGAACGCCGGCGTACCGCGAATGATATTCACGTAGATGCCGGCGAGGCAGCGCAGGATGCGCGACTTGGAGATGCGCATAAGCGACAGGGCAAAGCCAAAGGGAATTGCCAGCGGAAACGCCACGAGCACGATCGAAAGCGACATAAGGAAGCCCTTGAAGACGATCGGCAGGCTCTGGACCAAAATGACCGGGTTCAGGAACAGGCGCAGGAACATATTGGAGTTCCACGCCTCGACCCACGGCTGCTCCTTAAGGTCGGCCAGGAAGTTATCGAAGGCCGTCACGCCCTTGATCTCCACCGACGGAATCTTGGAGATCTTCTTGGTCGAACCGTCGGCGAGCGTATAGGTGCCGCTAAAGGCCTCATCGCCGCCCTCGACGGGAAACGTCACACCGTAAACCTCGACGCGGAAATAGCCGCCGGCAGGCGCCGTCTCGCCAAAGTCAATCTTGAGCGTCTGGCCGTCAGCCTTGCACGTGGGCTTCATGGGCGTACGATCCATGAGGTCCTCGCCCGAGAGCATCGTCAATCGCGTGTCATCGGTACCAAACGTCGTGCCGTCGACAAACGTCAGCGAAAGACCGCTCAGCTCCTCGTCGGCATCGGCCTGAACTTCCCAAGTGATGCGCGTCTCGGTGCCGCCGACCACATCGCTACCCGAACCGGTATTGGGTCGGGCGGTAATCTTTGCGGTCTCAAGCGCCTGGGCGGTCGTGGGCACGCAGGCCCCCGCGCATACCAGGGCGAGCGCCACAGCCAGGGCACAGGCCAGCTTTTGGAGCATCGAGGGCAGTGGAAAACGCTGCTCCGCGGCCCCTTTGTTCAGTCGAGACAAGGTGGCTCCTATCGTAGAAGTTGCCGGCAAAACGAGACGGAAACGCTCTCCGTCAAGAGAAGCGCAAAGGCCCTTTCCGCCAAAACGGAAAGGGCCCGCGCGCAATCGAGTAGTTATTTTACTTGATATTGTACTTAGCCATGAGGGCGTCAACGGTACCGTCGTCGGTCAGGTCCTTGATGGCCTGGTTGATGTCGTCCTTGAGCTTGGTGTTGCCCTGGTTGATGGCGATGGCGTACTCCTCGCCGGTGCTGATCTGCTTGATGGTCTGGCAGGTGTTGAACTGCTCGGCGGTCAGCTGGCTCGCAACGGAGCGGTTGGTGACTACGGCGTCGCCCTTATCGGACTGCAGGGCGCTGAAGCACTC
Organism: uncultured Collinsella sp.; assembly: GCA_902489965.1. Taxonomy (GTDB): domain Bacteria; phylum Actinomycetota; class Coriobacteriia; order Coriobacteriales; family Coriobacteriaceae; genus Collinsella. The sequence continues at coordinate 13,993 of CABUCA010000020.1, read as the reverse complement.
GGTGGCGTCCTTGTAGGGGACAATCTTGGCCTTGGGGAAGTTCTCCTGGGCAAAGGACTCGGCGGTCGAGCCAGACTGGACGATGATGGTAGCGTCGGCGTTGTTGAGCTTCTCGCTGTAGTTGTCGGCCGTGATGTCGGTGTTATCGACCTTGGTCACGATAGCCTGATCGTCCATGTAGTAGGAATCGGAGAAAGTAACTTCCTTCTCACGCTCGGGCGTGTCGGTGATAGCCGCGATGGAGACGTCATACTTGGCGCCCGAAGCGACGCCCGGAACCAGCGTGTCGAAGTCATTGTTGACATACTCGACATCCAGGCCCAGCTTGTCGCCGATAGCCTTGATGAGTTCAAGGTCAAAGCCCTGATAATCGCCGTTGTCATCCTTGTACTCAAACGGAGCGTACTCTGCAGAGGTGCCGACGGTCAGCGTACCGTCCTTGACGAGCGCGTACTCCTTGGAGCCGTCGACCTTCTCGACTTTAGCGTCGTCAGAGCTGCTGGAACCGGCATTAGAACCAGAGGTGGCGTTGGACGAACCGCAGCCCGTCAGAGCAAGGGCGAGTGCCATAGCACCCGTGGCGGCAAATGCGCCAAGCTTCTTCAGCTTCATAATCAGTCTCCTTCCGGTGACCTCGTTTGATTCAGAGGTCTGCAAAAACTGTTGGCTATTATGCACCCGGAATTACGAATCTGCAATGAGAAAACTGATTGAAACAAACCCATAACGTGAATGGAATACTCTACTTTGTGACAGTCATTACTGCTGCAATGACCTTAATAGTCTAATTTCAGCTGCATAACCTGCAAGTTCGTTCGGAGTCTCCAAAATAAACGGCAGCGAACGCAAGTGGCCATTCGATACAATATTCTGCATAACCTGCATACCGCCACCAAATTCCTCGCTGCCAAGGTATCCCTTGCCGATGCACTCGTGACGATCTTTATGGGCGCCACAAGGGTTCTTCGAATCGTTGATGTGTACGGCATGCAAGCGATCGATACCCACCACGCGGTCGAACTCGTCGAGTACGCCGTCCAGATCATGGATGATGTCGTAGCCGGCATCGCTCACATGGCAGGTGTCTAGGCAAACGCCCAGCTTGGCCGACAGCTCGGGGCGTTTGCCGGCAACACCCTCAATGATGAGCGCCAGTTCCTCAAAGCTGCGGCCCACCTCGGTGCCCTTGCCCGACATGGTCTCGAGCAGCACCGTCGTCTGCTGGCCCTCAAACATCACCTGACACAGGGCATCGACAATCATCTGAATGCCGGCGTCGGAGCCCTGCCCCACATGCGCACCGGGATGGAAGTTGTAGTAGTTGCCGGGCAGCGCCTCCATGCGCCGCAGGTCCTCTGCCATAGCCTCCAAGGCGAACTCGCGCGCCCGCTCTTTGGCAGAACAGGGGTTGTAGGTATACGGGGCATGCGCCACCAGCGGTCCAAAGTCGTTTTGCGACATAAGCTCGCGCAGAGCCGCCACGTCATCCATGTCAAGGTCTTTTGCCTTGCCACCGCGCGGGTTGCGCGTAAAGAACGCAAAGGTATTGGCGCCAATGGACAACGCCGTCTCCCCCATTGCCCGATAGCCCTTCGTCGTCGAAAGATGACATCCGATTGTCAGCATCTCCAGCTCCCCCCTCATCAGTTGCGGTGAAATACGGTCTATTGGTGCCCTATTTTGGCGCAAACAGACCGTATTCCACCGCAAGTTATAAAAGGGGCATCAGGGACAAAGGCCTCCAGGCATTCCAAGCGCTGGTGCCATGCCCCACGCCCTAAAGTTTCAAACGAATCGCATCGATGATGTGCGCACAGCGCTGTGTGGCGGCTAGGGACATGATGGGGCTTTCGAGTTTCCCCGCCTGAATGAGCTGCGTCGCATGCTGGATTTCGCCGTAGAAATCATCGACCTCAAACGGGGCATTTATTTCGAGCATTCGTCCGTCGGAGTACTTCACATAGGCGAGCTCGGGACGATGGAGGCGCTCGATTTCCAACGAGCCCCGCTCACAGGCAATCGTTAAGCGGCTTTCATATGCAGCTTTGCCGTCGCACGCCATATGAATGGGTATGCCGCCGACGCTCATACGAATCTCGTCGACCCAATCAACGCGGCCGTCCGATACGTCACGCCAGCAAACTTCACGAGACGAAACATCGCACGCACCCGCAAGCAGATCATCAAACCACCCGACCGCATAGCAGCCCATGTCATATAGACAGCCACCCTGCAACGGGTCGAGCAGATAACTCGAAGGGGGCTCACCATAATCAAGTTTTTGCACGCTTTCGATCGAAACGATACGGCCGAGCTCACCCGACGCAAGCAAGTCCTTCACGCGAGTGCGCATCGGGCAAAACCGATTCTTCATCGCCTCCATAAACAGCACGCCGCGCTCACGGGAAACGGAGGCGATCGCATGGGCCTCTTCTTCATTCAAAACGGCCGGCTTTTCGCACAGCACGGCCTTTCCCGCGCGTAGTGCCCGACAGACCCAATGCGCATGCATGCCATGCGGAAGAGCCAAGTAGATTACGTCGACATCGGGGTCGGCAATCAACGCATCATAAGCCGCATCGCCGTTATCGTCAGCTGTGGCATAACTGTGCACGGCATCAATCGAAAACGCCCTGCAAAACTCCTCAACATGCGAAGGAGTGCGACCGGCGGCAGCCACAAGCCGTGCCCCGTCCACCTCCTTGAGCGACGATGCAAATCGATGCGAAATGCGCCCAGCGCCCAAAACGCCCCAACGAACCTCACGCGAATCATTACGTAAACCTCGGTCACCCACGATAGCCTCCCATCAGTTGCGGTGAAATAGTTCCTGTTGATGCCTTATTCTGCCCCAAACAGGAACTATTCCACCGCAAGTTATAAAAGGGTCATGAGGAGCGCGTTTTGCCGAAGGCCTTAAGCACTGCCGTCACGGGGCCAGGCTGGAAACGTCGGCGCACGTCATCGAGACGCTCGGGGATATCGATATGCTGTGGGCAGTGGCGCGCGCATTTGCCGCACTTGACGCAATTGCTCACCAGCTTGGCCTCGCTTGTACGCACCGCGCTCGCCGTAAAGTACTGCGATAGACCCGTAAACCAGCTGTGCGCATAACTCGCGTTGTAGGCGGCAAAACATCCAGGGATATTGATGCCTTTAGGGCACGGCATGCAATAGCCGCATCCCGTGCAGGGCACGCGATTCGATTTTTCAAACTCATCCAGCACGTGCGCGATCGTGTCGAGCTGAGTAGCTGTCATCGAATCCGGCAGGGCCCGATCGGCCAACACCACGTTCTCATCCACCTGCGCGGTATCGGTCATACCCGAAAGCAGCATCGTCACCTGAGGATGATTCCACACCCACGAAAGACCCCAGGCGGCAGGAGTGCGCAAATGCGGGTCACGGGCACTATCGAGCACAGCGCGGGCCCGTGGCGGCAGCTTGCCCGCTAAACGCCCGCCCAGCAGCGGCTCCATCACAAACACCGCGAGGCCTCGCTCGGCGGCGGCCATGAGTCCCGCCGTTCCCGCTTGGTAATGCTCGCCGGCATAGTTGTACTGGATCTGGCAAAAATCCCAGTCATATGCGTCAAGCATCGTAAGGAAGTCAGCCGCGCTGCCGTGGTACGAAAAACCAATCTGGCGAATGCGCCCCGCCGCCTTTTGATGCGCGATCCAGTCCTCGATGCCCAACGCCACCACACGTTCCCACTGGGCGGGCGAGGTAATGTTGTGCATGAGGTAATAGTCGATACGGTCGGTCCGCAGGCGACGCAGCTGCTCGTCGAAGAACCGATCGAAATCCTCCGCGCATTTGCACGAAGCATGCGGCAGCTTGGTTGCGAGCAAAACCTGGTCGCGCAAGCCCAGGCGCTCAAGCGACGCACCCACGCACGCCTCGTTACCGGGATAGAGATAGGCCGTGTCCAGGTAGTTAATCCCCTGCTCCACCGCACGGGAGATGATGGCGTCGGCAGTCTTCGCATCCGGGCGTCCCGGCGCACCGGGAAACCTCATGCAGCCCAGCCCCAACGCCGAGATACGGTTGCCGCTTTTGGGGTCAACGCGATATTGCACGGCCCCTCCCTTCGCCATCAGCGCCCCGGCAAGGCGAAACACAATGGTCACGCAGCCGAAACATCGTGGAATCGCAATCGAGAACGTATCGTAACGCAGCAGAAATCGAGCCGTCACGGCACCGCTTTAACATCAGCAAAAAGCCCGATGAAAGGAGACGAGCGTGACCACACGCGAGGACGCCTACCCCTACCCCGGCGAGCAATACATCCTCTCGGTCGACCGCTATCAGATCGAAGTCATGGACCATCTAAACGAGCTTCCAGCCACGAGCGCCGTCATCTTCTGCACCTTCCCCAAGGTCCGCGATGGCGTCGGATACCCCGCCCGCGTCTTTGCGGTCTGCCCCGCAGTGTAACGTCCAGGCAAACGTTTCTTTTTTATAACAGCCGCCCCGCGCACCCATCAATCACCCCGGCAGCATACAATCCATCAGGCGCCCCTTACGCGGGCGCCTTTTATATGAGGAGATGATTCACATGCAGATCAACAAGGTCGCCTTTATCGGCAAGGGCGGCGTCGGCCTGCTCTACGGCAGCATGATTGCCAAGGCCCTCGGCAATGACGCCGTCGAATACGTTATGGATGACGCCCGTTTTGAGCGTCACGCGGGCGATGTGCTCACCGTCAACGGAAAGCCCTGCGATCTCACGTCCGTCCGCGCCAGCGAGGCAGCGCCCGCCGATCTGGTCATCCTGACGGTCAAGACCACCGGTCTCGACCAAGCACTCAAGACTATGGAGCGTGTCGTGGGACCCAACACGCTCATCGCCTCGCTGTGCAACGGCATTACGAGCGAGCAAAAGATTGCCGAGCGCTTTGGCTGGGAGCATACCGTTCTTGGTATCTGCCAAGGCATGGACGCCGTGTTCCTCAACGGAGAGCTCACCTTTACCAATGCGGGCGAGATTCGCTTTGGCGCGGCAGCGGGCACCAAGCCCGCAACCGTTACCGCCATCGACGAGCTCTATACGCGCTGCGGCATCGCCCATACCGTCGAGAGCGACATTGCGCACCGCATGTGGGCCAAACTCATGCTCAACGACGGCATCAACCAGACCTGCATGGCCTACGGCGGGACCTACGGAAGCGCCACGGAGCCGGGCTCCGAGCAGCGCCGCTGTTTTGTCTCCGCCATGCGCGAGACGCTTGCGGTTGCCAACGCCGAGGGCGTTGAGCTGACCGAGGCAGACCTGACGCAAATGGTGCACCTCATCGAGGGAATCGACCTCGCCGGTATGCCCTCGATGGCGCAGGACCGCATCGCACAACGAAAAACCGAAGTCGAGGAGTTCGCGGGCACCATTTGCCGCCTGGCCGCCAAACACGATATCCAAGTGCCGCAAAACGATTGGCTCTACCAGAGGATTCGCGAAATAGAAAGCAGCTGGTAGTGCTCGGCATACTGTAGCCAGCAGATCCAATGGCAAAGCCGCCGCAAGGGGCACTCCCCTCGCGGCGGCTTCCTTTTTCATCTTTGGCCAAAAATCAGCTTCACAACGGTTAGAGCTGCGACTCCGACGCCTGGTCCTCATCGTCGCGACAAAGGACTACACCTGCACTTCCCAGCAGCGTGGCCGCGATCAGCGCGCCGACCACGATAGGAGCAGCCCCGCATGTCCCCTGAATGCCCGCGACGAGCGCGGCCGTGGGACCAAGGCAGCCAAGCATCAACGCGACGGCGGCAACGGCGATATCTCGAGCATTCACAAGACCACTTCCTCCAAGAGAAAGACCTTATTTCTCAAGAACCAGTGTGCCCCGCATCCATACGCCCAGCGTACCGCCACGGTAAGGGCTCTGTTAACTCAAACGCGCATAAAGAACGGGCGGCTTTACGTTGCCTAAAAGCTCAGTAAAGACGTCCGCCCATCATGTGCCTATTTTGCTTATGGCAGATTACCAACCGGTGTAGTAGTCAGTGGTTCCGGCAGCGCAGCCGGAGTCATAGACCTTGCAATCACCCTTGGAGCCCGTAAAGGTCGAGCCCTGGGCCATATCGCCCGCAGCAACAACGTAATAGCCGTCGGAATCGCGCCAGAAGCCCTCAGAATCCTGAGTCCATTCGCCCGTGCGATAGTGATAAAGCACATTGCTGCTGTAATAGGTCTCGCGGCGACCGTTGTAGTTATTGACACCCGCAGAGCGCGTCAGGCCCGATCCGTTCGCGTAGGACGCGGCAGACGCGTAGGACGGAGTGTAACCGGCGTTGTAGTACGAAGCCTGGGCGGCCTCGGCAGCCTCCGCCTCGGCGGCAGCAACCTCGAGCGCTTCGCGCTTGGCATCCTCAAGTGCAGTGCGCAGCTCGTCGAGCTCGGTCGACTTCGCGTCGACCTCCTCCATCGTCAAAAGACTGCCCGCACCGTCGATACAACTCTGCAGTACAGCGCGCTCGTCATCGGTGGCATAGTCACCGTACATGTTCATGATGATCTGAGCACGCATCTCAAGGGAATCGCGCTTGGCCTCCATCGAGGCATTCCACTCCTGCATGGAGCCAAAGCCGTCGCTGCGATAGTCGACGGGCTGCACCAGCGTCGTCTCGGACGGCGTGGATCCAACCGTGTCGGACAGTGTTGCCGCGTGGGCATCAGTTGCACCGGCGCACGCCAAAAGTGCCACGGTCAGAGCGGCGGAAAGGGCGGCGGCTTTCGGTTTTCGTGAATCGATCCTCATGTAGCTGGAAACCTCCGTAGTGCGTTTTTGCTGCGTTTGAGCTGCGTGTGATTCGATCGCGCTGCATAGTACCCCGAGCAAATCGCGACCTGCGGTTTTACTCAAAAGGCGCACGTCAATTGCGTAAAACTCACATCCTCTCAACAGGAGTTTTCCACAACTCGAATGCATAAAGCATGTCAAAAACCCTGTTTTTGCGCCCTGCCTATGCAAAAAAGGCGCCTGCGCAACCATTGTTCGCACAGGCGCCTTGAGCAGGCATTTTATGCAGTTATACCTATCGAATCGCAAGGGGTCCTTGCACAAGTCGCCTTACTCGTCCAGCGCGGCGAAGGCCTGCTTCAGATCCCAAATGATGTCCTCGGCGTTCTCGGTACCGATGGAAAGACGGATCGTGGAGGACGTAATGTTCTGCTCGGCGAGCTCCTCGGCAGAGAGCTGGGAGTGCGTAGTCGTAGCCGGGTGCACGACGAGCGACTTGACGTCGGCCACGTTGGCGAGCAGCGAGAAGACCTGCAGATGATCGATGAACTTCCAAGCTGCCTCCTGGCCACCCTTAATCTCAAAGGTAAAGATCGAGGCACCACCGTTGGGGAAGTACTTCTGATAGAGCTCGTGATCGGGGTGCTCAGACAGGCTCATGCGCAGATCGCCGAGCCCAACCCCTCGGGTGGTTCACCTTGGCGACGTGGCTGTCGCCAACCAGGAACTCAACGACCTTCTTGGTGTTCTCGACATGGCGGTCGACACGCAGCGACAGGGTCTCGGTGCCCTGGAGCAAGATCCAGGCGTTAAACGGGCTGATGCAAGCGCCCTCGTCACGCAGCAGGATGGCGCGGACATAGGTCGCGAAGGCGGCAGGGCCGGCGGCCTCGGCAAACGAGACGCCATGGTAGGAGGGGTTGGGCTCGGCGATCTGCGCATACTTGCCGCTCGCCTTCCAATCGAAGTTGCCGCCATCGACAATCACACCGCCCAGCGAGGTACCGTGGCCGCCAATGAACTTAGTTGCGGAGTGAACGACGATGTTGGCGCCATGCTCCAGCGGACGGAACAGATACGGAGTGCCGAAGGTGTTATCGACGACGACCGGCAGGCCATGCTTCTTGGCGACCTCGGAGATGGCGTCGATGTTGGGAATATCGGAGTTGGGGTTACCGAGCGTCTCGAGATAGATGACTGTGGTGTTGTCCTTGATGGCGCCCTCGACCTCGTCCAGGTTGTGGGCATCGACGAAGGTGGTCTCGACACCAAACTGGGAGAGTGTGTGCTCCAGCAGGTTGTAGGAACCGCCGTAGATGGTCTTTTGAGCCACCACGTGGTCACCGGCCTGGGCAAGAGCCTGCAGGGTATAGGTGATAGCAGCAGCACCGGAGGCGACGGCGAGACCTGCCACGCCACCCTCGAGTGCGGCGATACGGTCCTCGAAGACGCCCTGGGTGGAGTTGGTCAGACGGCCGTAGATGTTACCGGCGTCGGCAAGACCAAAGCGGTCGGCGGCGTGCTGGGAGTTGCGGAACACATAGCTCGTGGTCTGGTAGATAGGCACGGCGCGGGAGTCGGATGCAGGATCGGCACTCTCCTGGCCAACGTGAAGCTGCAGGGTATCGAAACCAAAGGTGTGCTCGGGGTTGTTGATAAACTGGCTCATGATGATCTCCTTGATCGAACAAAAGTAAATAAAAAGAGAGAAGTAAGTCGCTGTCTCCTGATCACGCCGACGGGCGCAAACAGGAGCCCGGCATTCGTCTTGGTAAGCAATTCATATGCGGGCCTCCTTTCGCATCCCGGTTCTGTGGTTGGTTTAATTACCTACCGCCTTTGTGTGTTTTGAATAGTACGAGCATTGTTTCGCTCGGTCAATCACTTAAAAGCGCTAACCTGTTATCGGTTTTATAGATAGCAATCGAAAGGATGGCGTCGATGACCCTTCAGCAGCTTCGTTTTCTGATTGCCGTGGCAGAGTCCGGCTCAATTAACGCCGCAGCTCAGCGCCTCTATACCGCTCAGTCCAACATCTCAAACGCCGTCAAAAGCCTGGAACAGGAGCTCCACCTGGAGATCTTTACGCGCTCCAGCCGCGGCGTCACGCTCACCAACGACGGCACCGAGCTTTTGGGCTATGCGCGCCAGGTCGTAGAGCAGGCCGACATGCTCGAGGCGCGCTACGAGGACGGCGGCACCCCGCAAGCCCGCCTCGCCATCTCCGCCCAGCACTACGCCTTTTCGGTCGAGGCCTTTGTCAACGTGGTCGAGCGCTGCCGCGACAGCAAGTTCGAGTTCATCATGCGCGAGACCACCACATCGCAGATCATCGATGACGTCCGCGCGTTTCGCAGCGACATCGGCATCCTCTATCTGGACGACTTTAACGTCCGCGTTCTGCAGAAGGCTTTTGCCGATGCGCGCGCGAGCTTCCATCCCCTATTCGACGCGACGGTCCACGTCTTCGTTAGCGAGCGCCACCCGCTTGCCCGCCGCCCGCAGCTGTCCCTTGCCGACCTCACACCATATACGCGCTACAGCTTTGAGCAAGGCACCTCGAACTCCTTCTATTACGCCGAGGAACCTTTTAGCTATATCCCTTGCGACCGCAACATACGAATCTCGGACCGCGGAACACTTACTAACTTACTTATCACGTCGAACGGTTACACCCTGTCGACCGGTGTCCTCTCCAATGAAATGCAATGGGGTATGGCATCGATCCCGTTAGCAGACGCCCCAACGATGCACATAGGCTACATCATGCATAACGATCGCAAGCCCTCTCCCCTCTTGCAGCAATACCTCGACGAGCTCAACCGCATCATCCATGCCAACTAACTGTCGGAAGACGGGGTAGAAATCGTAGATTGCTAGCCCCCGGCGGGCATGGCGCTACAATGGTCACTCACACGAAACGTACCCAACGAAAGGAAGCCCGTGAAGGTCATCATCTATACCGACGGCTCGGCCCGATCAAATCCGGGACGCGGCGGCTACGGCGCCGTGCTCAAATACACCAACCCCGCCGGCAAGACCTTTACCTCCGAGCTTTCGCGCGGCTACGCCAAGACCACCAACAACCGCATGGAGCTCATGGCCGTTATCGTGGCGCTCGAGGCACTTAACCGCCCCTGCGAGGTCGAGGTCCATTCCGATTCGCAGTACGTCGTCAACGCCTTTAACAAGCACTGGATCGACGGCTGGAAAAAGCGCGGATGGAAAACCGCCAACAAGCAGCCCGTCAAGAACCGCGACCTGTGGGAGCGCCTACTCACTGCCAAAAGCAAGCACAAGGTTGAGTTCATCTGGGTTAAGGGTCACGCCGGTCACGAGCTCAACGAACGCTGCGATGAGCTCGCCACCACGGCAGCCGACGGCAGTAACCTCGATATCGACACCGGCTTTAACGAGAGCGACCTGTAACGGCGTTTTCGCGCAGCTTTATATCCCCACGCGCTACACTCATCCTGTAGACCAAACAACGCAAGGGGGACGTATGCTGCGCATCGCGACCATCGGCACATCCATGATCACCGACGACTTTATCCAAGTCGTCAACGCCAACGACCAAGCCGCGTTTGTGGGCACGCTTTCACGCGACGCCAATCGCGGTACTGCCTTTACCGCCGAGCGCGGTGGTGAGCGAAACTTTACGTCACTCGATGAGCTTGCGGTAGCCGCCGACGTCGACGCCGTCTATATCGGCAGCCCTAACGCACTTCACTACGAGCAGGCCCTTGCCTGCATCGCCGGTGGCAAGCATGTCATCGTCGAGAAGCCCTTCTGCGCCACCGAAGCGCAGGCGCTGGAAGTCTTCCGCGCTGCCGAGGTAGCAGGTGTCGTGGCCCTCGAGGCCATGCGTCCCCTCCACGACCCCGCTTTCCACGCCATCGAGGACGCCCTGGGCGAGATCGCCCCCATCCGCCGCGCCTCATTGCGCTTTGGCAAATATTCCTCGCGCTACAACGAGATTCTCGCGGGACGCGCCACCAATATCTTCGACTGCAATATGGCATCGGGTTCCCTCATGGACATTGGCGTCTACACCGTCGAGCCCATGGTCGAGATTTTCGGCATGCCCTCCGGCCTTACGAGCATGACTACTCTACTCGACCCCACCACGCGACAGCTCACGCACGGCCCCATCGACGGCTGCGGTTCCATCCTCGCCAGCTACGGCGGTGGCCGGATCTCCGTCGAGCTCGCGCACTCCAAAATTACGAATGACCTGCTGTCCTCGCAAATCGAAGGCGAGCGTGGCACTATCCAGATCGACCATCTGTCCACGCCCCGCAACGTCCGCATCGACTATCGCGGCGACGTCGTACGCGGCTCGGCGACCGAGGCACCGCGCGAACAGGGCGACAACGGCCGCGTGCTCGACCTGCCCAAATCGAGCAACACTATGGAATACGAACTCACAGACTTTATCACCGCCATCGGCGGCATCGATAACGTTAAGGAAGAGATTTGGGAGACCCCGGCGGGACGTCACGAGCTTGGCCACTACCGCGATGTCACACTCGTCTCGCTGCGCATCATGGATGCCGTGCGCCAGCAGGCCGGCATTACCTTCCCGGCCGACGCAGGCAAGCAGGCATAGCGATGGGCCTCTTCGATACGTTCTTCTCCAGCGTCACCGGCGGCAGTCGAGAACCTCAAAAACCATCAAACGTCGAGCTCGAGCTGCGCCGCAGACTTACTGTGCTCGCAAGCGACGAGGCCACTCAAGACACTCCCCTGCGCTATTTCCTGCGCTGGGCGGGGCAAGTCCAAGGCGTTGGTTTTCGCTTTACCAACACCAACCTCGCGCAGGCACGCTCCCTCACCGGCTGGGTGCGTAACATGGAAGACGGCTCAGTCGAGATGGAGATACAGGGAGCTCCGGCAAATATCCTATCTCATCTCGAGGCGCTTCATGCCTCCTACGAGCGCATGGGAACGCGTTTTCGCCTCGTAGACGCCCAGGCCCGAACCCCACTTGCCAATGAAGACGGTTTCACGCCTCGTTATTAGTATTGTGTGCTAAATACGGTATCATTTACCTACGACCGTTGATAGAAAAGAGGCGAGGCGCATGGCGGTGCAAAGAAGGAATACCAGGCAGCGAAAGCTGGTTCTTGACGCCGTGCGCCAAAGCTATAACCATCCCACCGCCGACGAAATCTACAACGTCGTGCGCGCGCAGGATGACAAAATCAGCCGCGGCACGGTCTACCGCAACCTCAATCTCTTGGCCGACGCCGGCGAGATTCTCTCCATCAAGACGCCGGGCGGCAGCCGCTTCGATCGCACGATCGAGCCGCATGCGCATATCATCTGCACCTCGTGCAGCCGCGTCATCGACGTACCGCTCCCCTTCGATGCCCAGCTCGACGCCAAGGCGTCCGAGCAAATCGGCTGGCACGTCACGTCGCACTACACCATCTTCGAGGGTCTCTGCCCCGACTGCCGGTAGATGTTTGGGACGTGCCTACTCGGCAAGCAGGCGACGCAGCTCTTCTTCGACCGTGTGCACGTAACGGACGCGGTCGTTGATGTCGCGCATGGTGGGGTTGCAGTTCTCCATCAGATAGGGATGGCCCACGACGTTGAGCATGTCGCGATCGTTTTCGTTATCGCCAAACGCCATCATCTCATAGGGCGAAATACCCAAGGCGCGACCGTAATCGGCAAGCGCGGAACCCTTGCCCGAATCAAAGCCGATAAAGTCCGTCCACTCGGTTCCCGACGTCATCACGTCGACACGGTCGCTAAAGAGGCGCTCGAAATACTCCAGGGCCGCCGGCTGATCCGCCTCGGGCGTCTGGAAGGCAATCTTAATGACGTCCTCGTCGATGTCCTCGGGGCGGGCGACCACCGCCACATCGCAGTGGACCTCATAGCGCAAATGATCGACGAACGCATCGTTGCCGCTCATGGTGTAGAGATGTCCCTCACACGAAAGGGTCACGTCGGCATGGGGATACGCAACCACGGCATTCGCGATATCCATAGCAAGGCTACGCTCCATGGAACGCTTGACAACGGCACGTCCCTCGCTCATCACCAGGGCTCCGTTTTCGCATACATAGGCGAGCTCATCGGCCACCGGGGCAAACAGATAGCGCAAGCTCGCATATTGACGGCCGCTCGCCGGCATAAACACGATACCGCGACGATGCAGCTCATCGATGAGCTCAAAGGCCTCGGAACGCGGCTCGCGCTCCCCCGGATGCAGCAACGTGCCGTCCAAATCGCATGCAATCAGCTTGATTCCTTCAAGACCCATATGCTCCCCCACAGCATCTCATCAACAGAAAGGCGGACTTTGAATAGTTGTCTCTCAAAGTCCGCCTTACTTATACGCACGTTAACCGCGCGCCTTCTTTACGATCGTAAAGTCTGGTGCCATACTCACAACGGCATCCGCCGCACTCGACGCAAAGCGCCGGTCCGAATCGAGTTCACGGGTAACCGTCGAGAGCCGAACGCCCTCGACGCCCCGGAGCATGCGGCCCAAAACAGGCTGCACCGGCGTATACATGCGCACGGTATACTCGTCCGAATCGCCTCGAAAAAGCGGCGCATGCATATTGCCGATCTCCCAGCACGCATGCGCGAGCGCAATCGGGTCCATGCGGTCAACTTCGACCAAATAAACCTCGGCGCTGCGCAGGCGCACGACAACCGCCACGGGCACCACGCCCGAACGGTCGACGGCGAGCACGTCGCCGTCGACAAAACGACCGCCGTCGGCAGTATCCAGCCGAACATCGACCGTGCGCCCCAGCTCCGTCACGCCCACAAACGCGCATACATCAGCCTGGTCCCAATCGAGCAGTAGCTCGTCAACTTCAAAGACGCCGCCCAGCTTCCGGCGAAGCAGAAGTTCATAGGACGGATCGTTGAGATTTCCCAAGCATGTCGTCGAAACCAAGCGCTCAGGCATGCTCTAACCCTCGACCTCGACGAGCTCGATATCAAAGTTGAGGTCCTTGCCGGCAAGCTCGTGGTTGGCATCGAGCGTCACAGCCTCGGGCGTTACGTCGATGACGACGGCGGGGACAGGCATGCCGCTCGGCGTGGACAGGAAGAGCTTCATGCCCTTCTCGATCTGCTCGATGTTGGGAACCTGCTCGGCCGGGAAGGTAATAACCATCTCGGGATTGTGCTCGCCGTAGGCATCGGCAGCAGGAATGTGCACGGTCTTCTTCTCGCCCACCTGCATGTCGACAACAGCGGCGTCGAAGCCCTTGATCATCTGACCG
>CABUCA010000019.1 GCA_902489965.1 uncultured Collinsella sp. | reverse complement strand
CACTCGGCTCCGCGAAGTGGCAGGCGCAGCAGTGGCCCGGTGCGACTTCCTTAAACTCGGGAAGCTTCTCAGAGCAGATGCCCTGCGCGATCGGGCAGCGCGTGTGGAAACGGCAGCCGGTCGGCGGATCCAGCGGCGACGGCGGGTCGCCAGCGAGGATGATGCGCTTGCGGGTCTTCTGGATATCAGGATCGGGAACCGGCACGGCAGACAGCAGCGACTGCGTGTACGGATGGTGAGGCTCGCTGTAGAGCGTCTTCCAGTCCGAAACCTCGACCATCTTACCCAGATACATAACGGCAACGCGATCGGAGATGTGCTGCACGACGGACAAGTCGTGGGCGATAAACAGATATGCGGTACCGAACTTGTCCTGGAGCTCCTTCAGTAGGTTCAGAACCTGGGCCTGAATGGACACATCCAGAGCGGAAACCGGCTCGTCGCAGATAATCAGCTTGGGCTTCAGCGCAAAAGCGCGGGCAATGCCGACACGCTGACGCTGACCGCCGGAGAACTCATGCGGATAGCGGTTGATGTGCTCGGGGTTCAGTCCAACGACGTCGAGAAGCTCGCGGACGCGCTCAATGCGCTCCTCCTTGGTACCCACGCCATGAATGGTCATGGGCTCGGAGACAATCTCTCCGATGGTCATACGAGGGTTGAGCGAAGCATAAGGATCCTGGAAGATAAACTGCATCTCGCGACGCATGTCCTTGATCTCATGCTTGCTCATCTCGGCAACATCTTTGCCCTGGAAGAACACCTTACCGGCGGTCGGCTTGGTCAGACGCATGATGGTGCGGCCCGTCGTGGACTTGCCGCAACCAGACTCGCCAACCAGACCAAAGGTCTCGCCAGGATAAATCTCAAAAGAGATGTCATTTACAGCAGAGACGACACGCTTGGAGAAGCGCTTGGCGAACATGCCGGACTCAGCGGGAAACTCCTTAGAGAGGTGCTCGACCTTCAGCAGCGGAGTGCGCTCGTTGGTATCTGCCATTACGCCTCGCCTCCCTTCTTGGAATCCTTGCGCGTACGGGACGTCTCAGGAGCGTTCTTGAGGAACTCGGGGTCACCGGAGTAGTGGCACGCAGAGTAATGACCAGACTCGGTGACAACGCGCTCGGGGCGCTGCTTGCGGCACTTATCGGTCGCATAGGGACAACGAGGCGAGAACACGCAGCCCTCGGGCAGGTTCATGAGCGAAGGCGGGTTGCCGTGAATCGGCGTAAGCGGCTTCTTCTCTTCGATGGCCTGCTCCGGGATGGAGCGGATAAGGCCCCAGGTGTAGGGGTGGCGGCTCTCGTAGAAGATTTCCTCAGCAGTACCGAACTCGACGGGACGGCCGGCGTACATAACCATGATCTTGTCGGCCATGTCGGCGACGACGCCCAGGTCATGGGTAATCATGATGATGGCGTTGCCGTTCTTCTCCTGCATTTCCTGCATGAGCTCGATAATCTGAGCCTGAATGGTAACGTCCAGAGCCGTCGTGGGCTCGTCGGCAATCAGAATATCGGGATCGCAGGCAAGAGCCATGGCAATCATGACGCGCTGACGCATACCGCCAGAGAACTGGTGCGGATACTCATTGACGCGCTTCTCGGGCTCGGGAATACCAACGAGGTCCAAAAGCTCGGTGGCACGCTTGAGCGCCTCCTGCTTGGAGTAGCCACGGTGCAGACGAAGGCCCTCGCCCACCTGCTTGCCGATCTTATAAACCGGGTTCAAGGAGGTCATAGGATCCTGGAAGATCATCGCGATATCGTTGCCACGAATGTGCTGCATCTCTTCCTCGGTCATCTCGAGGATGGAGCGGCCGCGATAGCGAACGTCACCGCCCTCAATCTTTCCCGGAGGCATCGAGATAAGGCCCATGATGGTCATGGCGGTCACGGACTTACCGGAGCCGGATTCACCGACGACTCCCAGGGTCTCGCCGCGATCGAGCGTGTAGGAGACACCGTCGACAGCGCGAACGACGCCATCCTCGGTGTGGAAATACATCTTAAGGTCATCGACCTCGAGCAGATGCTGGCCCTCGGGAACCGGCTGGTCCTTCAGGTCCACATAGTTCTTGTTCTTCTTCATCCTTATGCGTCCTTCATCTTGACGTCGAGGGCGTCGCGCAGACCGTCACCCAGCAGGGTGAAGGCGAGCACCGTCGAGAGAATTGCCAGACCGGGCATGATCATCATCCAGGGAGCGGTCAGAAGATACTGCTGACCGTCCTGAATCATGGAGCCCCACGAAGGCGTAGGCGGAATAACGCCCATGCCGAGGAAGGACAGAGCGGACTCGGTCAGAATGGCGCCACCAATGTTCATGGTTGCGTAGACCACGATAGAGGCGACGGAGTTCGGGAAGATGTGACGCACGACGATACGAGCATCGGATGCACCCATCGCGCGCGCAGCGTCAACATAGTCGTTTTCCTTGACCGTCAAGATTGCAGAGCGGAAGACGCGCGCAATCGAAGGCCAGCCGAGAATACCGATGGCGATAAAGACGTTCTGAAGGCCACGGCCGATAACGGCGATCATGGCGACAACGAACAGCACGTACGGGAACGCCAGGAAAATGTCCGCACAGCGCATGATGATCGTATCCCAGATGCCGCCGTAGAAACCCGCCAGAGCACCCATGACCAGACCGATCAGCGTGGAGATCGCGGTGGCCATAATGCCGACGGACAGCGAAACACGTGCACCGTAGATAACGCGGACGAGAATGTCACGACCTAGGGCGTCGGTGCCAAACGGGTGCTCGGCACACGGAGCCAGCAGCGACGTCTGAGCCATGGTGGTCGAGTCGGAAGCCGTCGGCGAACCGAGCCAGGGCTTAGCCCACAGATCTGCGGTCAGGGCAACCACAACGACGATGATGATCCAGCAGACACCGATAACGGCGAGCTTGTTCTTACGAAGACGCTTAAAAGCGTCGCCCCACAGCGTGCGGGACTTGGCGGGAGCAGATGCGGCCTTGGTGGCGGTAGCCTGCTCCTGAGACTGAGAATCAGTTTCCTGCATGAGACGTACCTCCCTTAGGCCTTATCCGACGGACCGCCAAGGCGGATGCGCGGGTCGAGGAATGCATAGCTAATGTCGACGAGCAGGTTGATCACCATAACGACGACGACGATGAGCGTAACGCCGCCCATAACGATGGGCCAGTCACGCATGCTAATGGCGCGATAGACCTCATAGCCGATACCGGGCCAGTTAAAGACCGTCTCGGTCAGGATGGCGCCCGAAAGCATGCCACCAAAGTCGACACCAATATAGGTAACGACGGGGATGAGTGCATTCTTAAGCGCATGCTTGACGATGATCGCGCGATTGGAGAGACCCTTCGCCTTTGCCGTACGGATGTAATCCTGGTTCATGACGTCAAGCAGCTGCGAGCGCATAATGCGGGCGGCATAAGCGGTCGAAACCGAAGCCAGCGTAATGGTCGGAAGCACATAGTGCATCCAATCCTGATACTGAGAGCTGGAACCGCCGGCACCCGAAATCGGCATGGAGAATGCACCGCCCGTGGCGTCCTTGAGAATGACGCCAAAGAACAGCTGCAGCAACATACCGAGCCAGAAAGCCGGGACGGCAACGAGAATCGACGTGGTGAGCGTTACCAAAATATCCCAGAAGGAATAACGCTTAACCGCCGAAATGATACCCGCACCGATACCCATGATTGCCTCGAGCACGATGGCGCACGCGGCAAGTTTGACCGTATACGGATACTTCTGGGCAAAGATTTCCGTAACCGGCAGCTTGCGCTGATACGAATTGCCCAGATCGCCATGAAGCAGGCCGTTCATGTAATACAAGTAACGGTCCACGAGCGACGTTTGAACGGGGTCGCCGTTCTCGTCAAGGATCGCGTTGCCGTCCTCGTCCGACTGGACCAGGTGATAGCGGACGCGAAGCTGAAGCTCCACCTCGGGGGACAGAGCCTTGTCTCCACCGATCAGCTTGATCGGATCTCCCGGCACGATATTCTGGAGGGCGAACAGAATCAGCGTAACGCCCAAAAACACCGGGATGAACTGAAGCACACGTTTAACGATGTACTTACCCATACCACTCCCCTATCTAGGGATTAACCTAAATGGGATGCCGATCGCCAGACCGGCATCCCAAAATTACCATCAGCCAGTTTACCCCAGGTTAGGGAGAACTGTATGTTTCCCATGAGGTCTACGTAAATACTTGACCCTCACGGAAGCTGCAAACTCTTAGGCGAGCTCAGCGGTACCCAGCTCGGCATGCTTCTGCGGATCGACATAGAGGTGCTTGATGCGATCGGAGCCGACGATGGTGTGCGTGTAGAACATAATCGGGATGACCGGGCAGTCGGCAGCGACCATTGCGTCGGCCTCCTGCATCTTAGCGACGCGCTCCTCGTCGTCAACAATAGTACGAGCCTCGTCGACCTTGGCGTCGAACTCGGGGTTGTTGTAACCGGAGCGGTTATCGCCACCGAGGGAGTCGGAGTGGAACAGCGGATACAGGAAGTTGTCCATGATCGGGTAGTCGGCAATCCAACCCAGACGACCGAACTGATAGTTAAAGTTCTGATACTGCTCGAGCAGGGCAGACCACTCAGGGGTATCGGAGACAGCGGTAACGCCAACCTTGGCGAGGTCGCCGATGATGGACTCCATGATCTCCTTGTGACCGCCGTCCTGGTTGTAGGAAAGGGTCACGCTAATGCCACGATCCCCGTTAGCGCCAGCGGGAGCAACCTTGTCGAGGTACTCGTTAGCCTTGTCGACATCGTAGGCGCAGAACTCCCATGCGCCCTCCTTGTAGCCATCGATGCCCGGAGGAACAATGCCGTCGGCAGGGGTACGGGTACCCTTATAGATGGTCTTGCAGATGGCCTCACGGTTGATGGCCAGGGAGATGCCCCTGCGCAGGTCGGCGTTGTTGAACGGCTCGGCCGTGGTGTTGCAGGTCAGATAGTACGTGGAAGGCTCGGCGCCGAGCAGCATGCGCTCGCCGTCACCCATGGTGTAGCCGTCCTTGGACACGCCGCGATCCTTCTTGGCGGCATCGATCTGAGCGACAGGAACGTCGCAGACATCGAGGTTACCGGCCTGGAACTCCTTGTAAGCAGTCTCCATGTCCTTGATGACCTGGAAGTGGATGCCATCGATCTTGGCCTTGTCGCCATAGTAATCGTCGAACTTCTTGAGGTTGATCTCCTGGCCATCCTCCCACTTGCCGTCCATCATGAACGGGCCGTTACCAATCGGGGCAAGATAGAAGCTCTTGGCATCGGACTCGGCGCACTCGGGAACCGGGGCCAGAGCCGGGTGAGAGGCGACGAAGGGGAAGTCGGCGTAAGCGGAAGACAGCTTGACGACGAGGGTCTCATCGTCGGGGCAGGTAACACCGCTGAGCTCGGTAGCGTTACCGGCAAGCAGATCGTCATAGCCCTCGACCATGGAAAGGTGATAGGAGACCTCGGAAGGGCCATACTCGGTAGCGATGGCCGACTTGGTGTTGACCAGACGCTCCCAACCGAGCTTGAAGGACTTGGAGGTAACGTCGTCACCGTTGTGGAACTTGGCCTTCTTGATCTTGAAGGTAAACTCGGTGGCGTCGTCGTTGGCCTCAAAGGACTCGCAAGCCAGCGGAACGATCTCGCCCTTCTCGGCGTCATAAGAGGTCAGAGCGTCAAAGAGCTGGTACTCGACCTGAGTGCCCTGGTCCTCCTGGACATTGTAGGGGTCGATGCAGACCGGGTTGTTGATGTAGAAGTTCAGCGTCGAACCGGACTCAGAACCGGAAGCGTCGCCACCCTTCTTGCCGCATGCGGCAAGAAAAGCCATGGAGCTCGCAGCAAGGGTGCCGCCAACAAAGGCGCGACGACCCATAACGGGCTGGTGGAACATAGAATCAGCCATGCCATCCTCCTTATGAGATAGGACAAAGAAATGTTCAGTCGGACACATGTCGAAACAATCCGATCCGAACCATCAAAACGCCGCCCGCTGCTATGGCTGGTTATGCACAACGGACCAACGTTTTGCAATACAGTAGCGCATTTTATACACGATTTGGGGCTAATTCCGGTTAACGGTCGAGAATTTCTTTAGTTGGGCGAAGTATGTGAGGATATTTTGACTCTGTTACAAATATGTAAACAAAAAGGGTCCCGCACTTACGGGACCCTTTTTGAATATTTATGCGGCTCGTGCTTAGTAGCCGACGATGCCCTGCGGGAAGAAGAACATGCACAGCACGACGCACACGGCAAACACGACAGCCATGATGACGGTCAGGCGGTCGAGGTTCTGTTCCATAACGCCTGTGGCAGAGCTGGAGTTATACAGCGAGCTAGCAATCATATCCGAAACGCCGGTACCCTTACCGGAATGCATCAGGACGAGAATCGTCAGCGCCACGGCAGAGACAGCCCAAACGACAAACAGAAGAATCTGGAACGGACCCATAGATAAGCTCCTTAATAGAACAGTTCAACTCCAGTACTGTACCACAATCCCCCGCTCTCCCCTACCTGCCACTCAAGGACGGGGTGGAAATGGCAGAAATACCAAAAAGGGGGTTGTCCGGTTGTGGACAACCCCCTTACTAGAAAACGGTATTTGTTTTCTCTTAGGCCTCGGTGGCGAGCACGCGACCCGTCATCTCGGCGGAAGGCTCAATACCAGCCATGGTGAGCATGGTCGGAGCGATATCGGAAAGACGGCCGTCCTCGATACCGGTGAGCTTGGCCTTCTCATCAACGATGATGAACGGCACACGGTTGGTGGTGTGAGCCGTGAACGGATGCTTGGAACCGTCGGAAGCAACGTCAAACATGTGGTCGGCGTTGCCGTGGTCGGCGGTGATCAGCGCAAAGCCACCCTTGGCGAGAATCGCCGGGACAACCTTGGACAGGGCATCGTCAACAGCCTCGACGGCCTTAACGGCGGCGTCGAAGACACCGGTGTGACCAACCATGTCGCAGTTCGCGAAGTTCACGATGTAGAAATCAGCGCGATCCTCGTTAATAGCGGCGACGAGCTTCTCGGTAACCTCGGGAGCGCTCATCTCAGGCTGCAGATCGTAGGTAGCGACCTTGGGGGAAGCGACGAGCACGCGCTCCTCGCCCTCCTTGGGCTCCTCGATGCCGCCGTTGAGGAAGAACGTCACGTGTGCGTACTTCTCGGTCTCGGCGGTGTGCAGCTGCTTCAGGCCATTGGCGGCGATAACGTCGGCCAGAACGTTCTCGGGGAACGTCTTGGGGAAAGCGACCTCAACGTCAAACGTCGGGTCGTACTCGGTCATTGTCACAAAGTGCGAAAGCTTAATCTGCTCGCGCTCAAAGCCGTCGAACTCCTTGTCCGTGAACACGCGGGTCATCTGACGAGCACGGTCGGGACGGAAGTTGAAGAAGATGGCCGCGTCGCCCTCGTGGATGCCCTCGTTATGGGCAGCGAAGGGCTCGACGAACTCGTCGCCGCGCGGATCCTTCTCATAGTAGGCCTTGATACCGGCAACGGGGTCGGTATCGGCATCGGACGCGTTGACCATGACGTCGTAGGCGCGCTGGATGCGCTCCCAACGATTATCGCGGTCCATGGCCCAATAACGGCCCGAGACGGTGGCAACGCGAGCGTCGCAACCAGTCTCCTCGGAGATCTTAGCCAGGAAGGCGCAGAACTCACTCATGTAACCGGCACCGGACTGCGGGTCAACGTCGCGGCCATCCATGAAGGCGTGGACGCGAACGGTCTTGACACCATGCTCGGCAGCCATCTTGACCAGAGCCTCGACGTGGTTCATGTGAGAATGAACACCGCCAGGGCTCATAAGGCCCATGAGGTGAAGGGTCTTGCCGTCAGCCTTGACGTCGTCCATAGCCTTGACGAAAACCTCGTTCTTGGCGATGGAGCCGTCCTTGATGGCATTGTTGATGCGCGAAAGCTCCTGGAACACGATGCGGCCGGCACCGATGTTGAGGTGGCCCACCTCGGAGTTACCCATCTGGCCATCGGGAAGACCCACGTCCTCGCCCGAAGCGCCGAGCGTGGTGTGGGGGTACTTCTCATACAGGCTGTCAAGGAAGGGCGTCTTGGCAGCGGCGACGGCGTTCTCGCCATCGGCCGGAGCCAGGCCGCAACCATCCATGATGATCAGGAGTGCAGGAAGATGACGCTGTGCCATATGTCCTACTCGCCTGCCTTGACGACCATAGAGGCGAAGTCGGCAGCCTTGAGCGAAGCGCCGCCCACGAGGGCGCCGTCAACGTCGGGCTTGGCGACGAGCTCGGCAATGTTGCCGGGCTTGGCAGAGCCACCATAGAGAACGCGGATGCCGTTAGCGAGCTCCTCGCCGAACATCTCCTTGAGGGTCTCACGGATAGCGCCGCAGACCTCCTGAGCGTCCTCGGCGGTAGCGGTCTTGCCGGTGCCGATGGCCCAGATGGGCTCGTAGGCGACAACGACCTGCTTGGGGCAGGTGATCTCAAGACCAGCAAGGCCAGCCTTGACCTGGTTCACGACGTGCTCGACATAGGTGCCAGCCTCGCGGACCTCGAGGGACTCGCCGCAGCAGAAGACGGGAACAAGACCGGCGGCAACGAGGGCCTTGGCCTTCTTGTTCTGATCCTCATCGGTCTCGTGGAAGTAATCACGACGCTCGGAGTGACCGATGATGCAGTAGGTGCAGCCAGCGGACTTGAGCATGTCGCAAGAGGACTCACCGGTGAAGGCACCCTTGGCCTCCCAGTACACGTTCTGTGCACCGAGGGCGATGGGGGCAGCCTGAATGCGGTCATGAACCGTGGTGATGTCGATGGTCGGAGGGCAGACGAGCACCTCGACGCCAGCCGGAACCTCGGGCAGAGCCTGAGCCAGCTCGTCGGCGAGCTTGGCGGCCTCGGCGACGTCGTTGTTCATCTTCCAGTTACCAGCGATAAGAAGGGTGCGATTAGGCATCGAGAAGCGCCTCCACTCCGGGCAGGGCCTTACCCTCGACGAGCTCCATGGAAGCGCCACCACCGGTGGAGATCCAGCTCATCTTGTCGGCCAGGTTGAACTTGTTGACAGCTGCGACAGAGTCGCCACCGCCGATGATCGAGGTGCAGTCGGCCTCGGCGACAGCCTCGGCGATAGCCTGGGTGCCGTGAGCAAAGTTGTCGAACTCGAAGACGCCCATGGGGCCATTCCAGAACACGGTCTTGGCGCCCTTGACGGCCTCGGCGTAGAGCTCCTCGGTCTTGGGGCCGATGTCCATGCCCTCACGATCGTCGGGGATAGCGTCGGAAGCGACAACCTCGGGGACAGCGTCCTCGCCAAAGTGATCGGCAACGCGGTTGTCGATGGGGAGCAGGATCTTGACGCCCTTCTCCTCGGCCTTCTTGAGCATCTCGCCGGCGCGCTCGACCCAGTCCTCTTCCTTGAGGGACTGACCAACGGACAGGCCCTGAGCCAGGAAGAAGGTGTAGGCCATGCCGCCACCGATGATCAGGGTGTCAGCGGAGTCGATGAGGTGATCGAGAACGCCGATCTTGGAGGAAACCTTGGAACCACCGACGATGGCGACGAAGGGACGCTCGGGCTCGGCGAAGATGCCGGTCAGCGTGTCGACCTCCTTCTCGAGAAGGAAGCCGGCGACTGCGGGCAGATAAGCGGCGGGGCCCACGACGGAACCCTGGGCGCGGTGAGCGGTGCCGAAGGCATCGAGAACGAAGACGTCACCATAGGAAGCGAGCTTCTTGGCGATCTCGGGATCGTTCTTCTTCTCACGCTTATCGAAGCGGACGTTCTCGAGAACGAGAACCTTGCCCGGCTCGACGGCAGCGACAGCCTCGGCAGCCTTCTCGCCGTAGGTGTCGGCGACAAAGGCAACGTCGAGACCAGAGAGCTCAGCGAGCTTCTTGGCGACGGGCTCGAGGGACAGCTCGGGCTGGAAGCCGGTGCCCTCGGGACGGCCGAGGTGGCTCATGAGGATGACGCGAGCGTTGTGCTCAACGAGGTAGTTGATGGTGGGCAGGGCAGCCTTGATACGGGTGGTGTCGCCAACGACGCCATCCTTGATAGGCACGTTAAAGTCAACGCGGACGAGAACGCGCTTGCCGTCGACATCGATGTCGCGGACGGTCTTCTTGGTAAAGGCCATGTTTGCTTCTACCTTTCGTACGTGTCTGCCTCCCATTACGGCAGACGATTTCTTATAAAAAGGGCGCGACCCTAGGGTGTAAGCCCTATAAGGCCGCGCCCTTCTTTAGACGCTCAACGAGCTATTCGCTAAAAGCTAAATTAAGCAACGAACTTCTCGAAGTACTTGATGGTGCGGACCATCTGAGAGGTGTAGGAGTTCTCGTTGTCGTACCAAGAGGTGACCTGAACGAGGGTCTGGCCGTTGCCGAGGTCAGAGCACATGGTCTGAGTGGCGTCGAAGATGGAGCCGTGGGTCTCGCCGATGATGTCGGTGGAGACGATGTCGTCCTCGTTGTAACCGAAGGTCTCGGAGATGGTGGCAGCGTAGGCCTTCATAGCAGCGTTGACCTCGTCGACGGTGACCTTCTTGTCAACGACAGCGTAGAGGTTGGTGATGGAGCCGGTCGGCGTCGGGACGCGCTGGGCGGCACCGATGAGCTTACCGTTGAGCTCGGGGAGAACCAGGCCGATAGCCTTAGCAGCACCGGTGGTGTTGGGGACGATGTTGACGGCGCAGGCGCGGCTACGACGCTTGTTGCCCTTGCGCTGCGGGCCGTCGAGCGGCATCTGGTCGCCAGTCCAGGCGTGAATGGTGGTCATGATGCCGGACACGATGGGAGCGAAGTCGTTCAGACCCTTGGCCATCGGGGCGAGGCAGTTGGTGGTGCAGGAAGCAGCGGAGATGATGTTGTCCTCAGCGGTCAGCGTCTCATGGTTGACGTTGTACACGATGGTGGGCAGATCGCTGCCGGCAGGAGCGGAGATGACGACCTTCTTGGCGCCAGCGTTGATGTGGGCCTGAGCCTTAGCCTTGCTGGTGTAGAAGCCGGTGCACTCGAGAACGACGTCGACGTCGAGGTCGCCCCAAGGCAGGTTGTTGGCGTCGGCCTCCTTGTAGATCTTGATCTCCTTGCCGTCAACGGTGATGGAATCCTCGCCAGCAACGACCTCGTGATCGCGAGCGTAGTTGCCCTGCGTGGAGTCGTACTTCAGCAGGTAAGCGAGCATATCGGGAGAGGTGAGGTCGTTGATAGCGACGATCTCGGAGCCCTCATGACCGAACATCTGACGGAAAGCCAGACGACCGATGCGACCGAAGCCGTTAATAGCAACCTTTACTGCCATTGTGTCTCCTTTCGTAAGGCCCCCGCGAGCTACAGCGCCCGCCGTTGAGGCCCACAAACTAACCACTCGCCTAATATACCTTTTTTTTGACTTGAATTTCACGAGAATGCTCGAAATTGAAAATCAAATTTACGTTAAAACGTTTTAAATACTAAAATAGCAGCTAAATCCATATATAAGTCGTTACTTCAAACTACCTGTTTGCTTCAATGAGCTTTTCAAGCCGTAAAACACGATGGTAGAGGGCTGACTTCGACAAGGGAGGGTCAGCCATCTCCCCCAAATCACGCAGCGACAGATCGGGATAGCGCTCGCGCAGGTCGCAAAAGACCGCCAAGGCATCCGGAAGCGCATCACGAAGGCCACGCTGCTCGAGCTCATCGATAAGCGCAAGCTGATGTTGGGCGGCACCGGCGCTTCTGGTCTGGTTGGCGAGCTCGGCGTTCACGCGACGGTTCACATCGTTCTTAACCAACTTGACCGCGCGCGCCTCCTCAATCTCGGCAACGCTGCGCTTGGCGCCAATCAGCTTTAATAGATGCTCGATTTCCTCGGCGCTCTTAATGTACACGGCATATGACCCCCGCCGTGCATTAACACGAGCATGGACCCCAATCTGCTCCAACAGATCGCAAAGCCCCTTGGCATATTGCTCGCCCTGCACAGCAATCTCCAAATGAAAATCGCCGCGTGGATCGGCCACGAAGCCGCCCGCGATGAGCGCGCCGCGGATATAGGCAAGTCTACAGCAAGGACGGGCAACGATATGTCGGGGTACGCCGGCGACAAGTCCTCCCCTACGTTCGAGGATACCCAGCAGAACCAAGGCCTTATCCAGGTCTGGCTGATCAGGCAAGGTGATGAGGTAGTTTCGAACCTTATGCAATACAGATTTACGGACGGTGAACTCCGTTTTGAGCTTAAGGATACGATGCGTCAGCGTGATCATCGTGCGCGCGACGGCTCCCGTCTCAGTCGCAACCGTCAAACGATACCGCCCAGAGCCGGTAAGCGAGAGCGTACCGCTCACGCGCGTGAGGGCGGCAAGCGTCGACAAGTCGCAGTATTCACATTCGGGTTCGCAGCGCGCAAGCTCGTCGCGCACCTCAGCGGTAAACGACATGCAGGCCTATGCCTTCGTGTTGGCGCGCGACAGGTCGCGGTGGGAGATGCTCACATGATACTGAGCGCCTTCCAGGTAACGGGCCGTGGCCTCGGCAATGGCAACGCTGCGGTGCTGGCCGCCCGTGCAGCCGATGGCGATAGAAAGCTGCGGCTTACCCTCCGCGATATAACCGGGCATGACCGTATCGAGCAGCTGTGTCCAAGCCTTCCAAAACTCCTGCGTCTTGGGATGGTCCAGAACAAAATCGGAGACCTTTTTATCGAGACCGGTCATCGTGCGCATCTCGGGATCGTAGAACGGATTGGGCAGGAAGCGGACGTCGATCATAATATCCGCTTCGACGGGCATGCCGTGCTTAAAGCCAAACGAGAACACGTGGACATCCATAAGCTGCTGGTCGGACAGCTCGGAAAATGCCATACGCAGCTTGTTGCGCAGCGCAGAGGTGCGCAGACGGCTCGTGTCGATAATCATATCGGCTCGGTCGCGCACGCCCTGCAGCTGAAGGCGCTCGCGCTGAATGGCATCGGCCGTAGTCTCCCCCGGCTTGGCAATGGGATGACGGCGGCGATTTTCGCTGTAGCGACGAATCAGCACCTCGTCAGAAGCCTCCAGGAACACGATGTCGCAGCTCATCTCGCGCTCTTCGAGAGCGGCGACCGCATCGAGCAACTCGTCAAACAGTCCCTGGCTACGCAAATCGCAGGTGACGGCGAGATGCCTGCCCACGCCCGTATTGATGCCGACGAGCTCGGCAAGCTGGGCGATGAGACGCGGAGGCAGGTTATCGATGCAAAAATAGCCCATGTCCTCGAACACGTGCATGGCCTGTGTGCGGCCTGATCCGGACATTCCGGTGATGATGACGATATCGGGGATGCGCTCCGAGCGCTCCGCCGCATCCATGGCATCTCCCTTTTGCATGTGTTGCCTCCCGAAAACAAGCGCGGGACCCAGCAACCCGGATCCCGCGCGGTCAATTGCCTATATTGAGTATACCGCCCCGAGCGGATACGAGGCCTGTCTTACGCCTCAAGCGCAGCCTTGAACCAACTCGTAATACTCGTGGGGTGCGTGATGGCGGTGCCGACGACAACGGCCCAGGCGCCAGCATCGATCGCGGCGCGAGCCTCCTCGGGCGTATGCACGCGACCCTCGCAAATGATGGGAAGGCCGGGGAATTCCTCGGTCGCCTGACGCAGGAGCGGCAGATCGGGGCCATCGGCCATGGTGCAGTCGATGGCGGCAACACCATGAGACAGCGTGGTGGACACCAGGTCGAAGCCCATGTCGACAGCACGACGAATATCCTCGATGGTGGCACAGTCGGCCATCAGGAGCACGCCCTCCTCGTGCAGCGGACGGAAAGTATCTTCGACGGTCTTGCCATCGGGACGCGGACGATCGGTGGCGTCGATCGCCACGATATCGGCACCGGCGGCAACGCAGGCGCGAGCATGACGCAGCGTCGGCGTGATGTAGACGCCCTCGTGTCCATCCTTCCACAAGCCGATGACGGGGACCTCGCAGCGGCCCTTAATGGCGGCGATGTCGGCAAGGCCCTGGCAGCGAATGGCGGCGGCGCCGCCGAGCTCGCAAGCACGAGACATTTGAGCCATGGTCTCTGGCGTACGAAGCGGCTCGCCCATATACGCCTGAACGCTCACGACGAGCTTACCCTTCAGGGATTGAATCAAAGGATCGACGGTCATAAGGCTGCAACCTTTCTCAGAACAGCCTCCCGAGGCGTGTTATCTCGGGAGGCTCCTACAGAAGATACGTTTACTTCAACGAGGCAAGAAGATGCTCAGCGGCACCGATGAGCGGAGCATCGCCCTCCAGAGAACCGATGAGGATCGGCGTGTCCTGAAGCGGATCGAGCGCCTGGCTGGCATAGCCCTCGTGCACCGAATCCTTCCACGTCTGCGAACGCCAATCGGGACCTTGGTGAATCACGCCGCCCGAAAGCACGATGACCTCAGGGTCCAGGATGTTAGCGAGCGAGCCCAAGCTGGCCCCCAGCGCAAAGCCGGCGTCATGGATGACCTCGGTCGCCTTTGCGTCGCCCGCACGGCACAGGTCGTTCACATCGCGACCGACCGAAGGACGGCTGGGGTCGACGCGACCAAAGCGCTCATCGTACATACGACCAATGGAAGTGCCCGAAGCAACCGACTCCAGATGTCCGGAACGCCCGCAGGCGCAGGGAATACCGGCGGCAGCCGAGCACTCGATGTGGCCCATATGGCCAGCAGCACCATGGAAGCCCTGCATCACGCGGCCGTTCTCGACATATGCGCCGCCGATGCCCGTACCGATGCCAAGACACAAGACGGAGAACTTGCCCTTGCCGACGCCCCAGTGGGCCTCGCCCAGAGCATGAGCCTGCACGTCGCCTACAACGGCAACGGGAAGACCGAGGTCCTCGCGCAGGCGCGGCCCCAACTGAACGCCGGACCAGCCGGGCATGATCTCGTTGGCATACGCGATGGCGCCCGTCTTGGGATCGACAACGCCGGCGGCACCGATACCGACGCCAAGGACCTCGACATCGGGATTCGCCTCGAGAGCAGCCTTGATGGACGCCTCGATACGCTGGAAGACGGCCTCGCCGCCCTCTTGGGCCTCGGTGGGAACCTCGGCCTCAAAAACGGGATGGGGCACGCTGCCGTCAGCCGGGTACTCCATGATGGCAGTCGCGATCTTAGTTCCGCCGATATCGACAGAGCAGACGTACTTGTTCTCCATGTCGCTCTCCTTAGGAGATAAAAAACAACTACAGGAAATGCGCCGTCAGGCTAGCCGTCACAGCGCGGTAAAGGTTTTCCAGGTGCCCGAGATCGCCGAGAAACCGTGTGGCCATTGACCTAATGGGTCATGGCCGCACGGTTGAACGGCGAGGTCGGGTGCCTGGGAAAGCTTTAAAGGAGACCGTTGTCCTGGAGGACCTTCTTAATCGCCTCGACGTTCTCGCCGGTCATGGCCTTCACCGGGCGCGGCATGGTCGGGCTGTCGAAGATGCCCATGAGGTTCATAGCGGTCTTGAAGGCGCCGACGCCACCGGCATAGCCCTGGACGCCCGAGGTGACGTCCCAGATGTGCGAAATCTCATTGAGGCGATCCTGCTCGGCCTTGACGGTAGCCCAGTCACCAGCCTGAGCGGCCTTCCACTGACGCACGTAGCCCTCGGGCTCAACGTTAGCGAGACCCGGGACAGAGCCGTCAGCGCCACCGAGGTAAGCGCCGTCGACAACGACCTCGTGACCGGTGAGGATGCTCATCGGATGGCCGTTCTTCTCGTTCTCCTGAACGAGGTAGCGGAACGAGATGTCATCACCAGAGGAATCCTTGACGCCAGCAAGGACGCCCTCGGCGCCGAGCTTGGCAAGGAGCTTCCAGGGGAGCTTGGTGTGAACGCAGACGGGAATGTCATAGGCAAAGATGGGCAGGTCGAGTTCCTCGTGCAGGATGCGGAAGTGCTCCTCGACCTCGGTCATGCCCTGCAGGGCATAGAACGGGCAGGTGGCGACGAGGGCATCGGCGCCCAGCTCCTGAGCGACCTTGCCGTGCTCGATCATGCGCTCGGTCTCGGTATCGATGATGCCGACCAGAACAGGCACGCGGTGGTCGACGATACGGACGGCCTCGGCGATAATCTGGCGACGGCGCTCGTCGGTGGAGAAGACGACCTCGCCCGAGGATCCCAGGAAGAACAGGCCATCGACGCCGGCATCGATCATGCGGTTGATGCTGCGCTCAAAGGAGACAACATCGAGCTGGTGATCTTCGGTATCGGGAACAACGACGGGAGGGATAACGCCGGTGAATTTCTGAGTTGCCACAAGAATCTCCTTAGTTGTCTGGCGGGCGGCCCTGTGCCACCCACTCTTGTTGGCAGTGTCCAGGCCGCCTAGGCCAAAGAACACGGGTAGAACGTTTGGTTAAAAAAGTCGACGACTTCGTTTTCGAACGCATTGATGCGCTCGTGAGCGTATTTGGCATAGATGATATGCCTCCGGTCACACTCAAGACCGTTGAATACGGCAAACTGGCCCTTGGGATCGCTCACGGCATCCATGAGCGATGTGCCCATGAGCACCGATCCGCGCACCCGAGACGACAGCGCCTCGAGGCCGCCAGGAAGCGGATTGGCAACCGCCGTGCAGGCGAGGCCCCGCTCGTCCAGAGCAGAAACCGCCAGCGCGACTCCGCCGCCAAGACCCTCGCCCCCTGCAAAGATGCGGTCGGGGTCCATGCCATCAAGATTGCGCGCCACCTTCGCCAGCGCGCAACCCCAACGGACGCGCTCGACAAAAGCGGGCGAAGAAATCCCCCGCTGCAGGTCGTCCGCACCAGCAACATCGTCATCCAGCGCGAGGACGGCATACCCCATGGCGGCAAATCTCGTCATGTGATGCCAGCCGCGCACAGGCCGATCGATGTCGTGGAACATCAGGCACAGCGGCACGCGCTCAGATACTCGGGCACGACCGACAGGCTCGATCAAACGAGCGTGAATCGCATCGTCGCCGAGCTCAAAGGAGACCTCCGAGTAACGGGCGCAGGGGTTAACAAAGTCAATCGCCGTAATGGCCAGGCCTTGAATCTCAAGATTCGAAGCGCATGTCTCTAAATCAGAAACATCTGCTTGGACATCACCGCGCCAGTCCCGATATTCTGCGAGCCTTGACGAAACCGTTCCAGGAATTCCCACAAGCCCGGGGACAATCAGCTCGTCAACATTGCTCTCGCACTTAGACATGAGCCTCCCCTCCCTTGCAGAAAAACGGAATGATCAAATCGTCAAAATCCTGAATCTCCTCGTGGCCAAAGCCTTCAAAGAACTCATGACGCTTTTCGCAGGTCAGGTTGTTATAGACCGCAAACTGTGTCGCTGGCGGACAGACGATATCGGCTGTGCCGGTGCCAAACAGCACGGGGCATTTGACCATAGGGGCAAAGTTCTTGGAATCGAAGTACGCCAGCTTGGCATAGGCTTCGTCAATACGAGTCGAGTCCTCGTCAAACCAGCGAGACCAATAGCGCAGGCCCTCGTAGGCAATGTCATCGGCATCCAAATCCCAGACCAGGCGAAAATCTGACAGGAAGGGATAGAGGATGGCGGCGCGATTGATAAGCTCTCTGTTAAGCGCACAGGTCGCAATGCCCAAACCGCCGCCCTGCGACGCGCCGTTCACAAACACACGCGCAAGATCGATGCCCTCGAGCTCGCGAACGATGCGGCACAGGATGCGAATATCTTGGTGCAAGCGGACATAGTAGAGGTTGGCCGGGTCGCCGTCGATACCGGCGACGATATGACCGGCAACCGTTGTGCCCTCAAATCCACCAATGTCCTCGGAGGGACCTCCTTGGCCGGGGCAGTCGAGGGCGATGAGTGCCATGCCCATGCCCGCAAACGACGCCTGCTCAAACCAGCTGCGGCTTGCACCCGGATACCCATGGAACTGAAGCACCAATGGCACGGGCTCGTCCGAGACAGGTTTAAGGTATTTGGCATGCAGGCGCGCGCCACACATGCCGGTATACCAGAGGTCGAAAAGCTGGCAGGTCGCGGCATCGGCGACCGATGCCGTCTCGATCGCATAGTCAAGCCCGACGGCGTCGGCCTCGGCCATGCGATCCTTCCAAAAGAGATCGAAATCTGATGGACGGGGCATGGCGCCTCGGTATTCACCAAATTGATGTTGTAGCTCCTGAGCACTTGGCATGGCTCGTGAACCCAACCTTTCGAAATCGCAACGGAGGTGCGCCCGGCAAGGGAACCGGGCGCACGGGAGGGAAAGCGAGGCTACTCGCCGAGCTTGGGATGCAGCAGCGACGGCGCAGCGCCGAGCAGCATCTTGGTGTAGGGGTCCTGGGGGTGCTGGAAGACCTGCTTGGCCTCGCCCTGCTCGACGATCCTGCCGCCATTCATAACGATGATGTCGTCAGAGATATAGCGGACCGTCTGGATGTCATGGCTGATAAACACCATGGCCAGGCCGAGCTCCTTCTTAAGGTCGGTCAGCAGGTTCAGAATCTGCGCGCGGACCGAAACGTCCAGAGCCGAGGTGGGCTCGTCGGCGATGATGGCATCGGGGTTCAGCGACAGGGCACGGGCAATTGCGACGCGCTGACGCTGGCCGCCCGAAAGCTGACCGGGAAGAACCTCGGCAGCGGAGCTGGGCAGACCGGTGAGCTCCAGGAGCTCCTTGACGCGCTTCTCCTGCTCGGCCTCGGTACCCAGGTTGTGGACGCGCATGGGGTCGAGCAGCTGCTCGCGAACGACCATGCGGGGATTGAGCGCCGTGGCCGGGTTCTGGAACACGACCGAGATGACGCGACCCATGTGGCGACGGTCCTCGGCGGTACGTTTGGTAACGTCCTTGCCCTTAAAGTAGACCTTGCCGCTCGTGGGGGCCTGCAGGCCGCACATGACGTTGGCGGTGGTGGACTTACCGCAACCGGACTCGCCGACGATGCCGATCGTCTGACCGGGCATGAGCTTAATCGTTACACCCTGGACGGCGTGAACCAGGTTGGGGTGCAGAATCGAGCCGGTACGGGTCCTAAAGGTGACGTGGACGTCATCAAGGAAGATGATCGGCTCGACGCCGTTGACTGCGGTCTCGCTCATCTACATCACCTCCGCGTGAGGGGTCAAACCATTTGCCTTGAGCACCTCGTCGGGGAGCTCGGAATAGAAGTGCTCGGTGCCGGGCACGCGCTTGAAGACCGGACGGGTGTCCAGGCCAATACGCGGATGGCTCGAGCGGGGCGCGAAGCGATCGCCCTTGGGGAAATCGCGCGGGCTCGGAACGGCGCCGGGCACCTGGTGCAGGCGACCCGAACCGCTCTCGATGGACAGAACGGAACCCAGAAGACCGCGGGTGTACTCGTGGATCGGGTTGGTGAGCAGCTCCTTGGTGGGTGCCTGCTCGATAACCTGGCCAGCGTACATAACCGTGATGTTATGGGCAACCTCGGCGACCAGAGCCAGGTCATGCGAAACAAAGATCATGGCAAAGCCGAGCTTGGCCTGAAGATCGTTGAGCAGCTTGATGACCTGCTTCTGGACGGTAACGTCCAGAGCGGTCGTGGGCTCGTCGCAGATGACCAGCTTGGGGTCGCGGGTAAGGGCCATAGCGATCAGGACACGCTGACGCTGGCCGCCGGAAAGCTCGTGCGGATAGCTCTCGAGCGTGCGCTTGGGATCGAGGCCGACGAGCTCCAGGAGCTCCTCGGCGCTGCGGGTTCCGCCGCGCTTGGTGAGCTGCTTCATCTGGGCAGAGATGAGCATGGAGGGGTTGAGCGAGGACAGGGCATCCTGATAGACCATAGCGATATCGGTACCACGCAGGCCGAACCACTCCTTCTTGCTCATCTTGAGCAGGTCACGGCCCTCCCAGAGGACCTCGCCGGAAAGGTGCTCGTCCTCATCGGTCAGGCCCATGATGGCCAGCGTGGTGATGGACTTACCGCAACCGGACTCGCCCACCAGGCCCATGGTCTGACCAGGACGGACGTCAAAGTTGACATGGTCGACAACGTTGATATCACCGTGATGCTCAAACTGAATGCAGAAGTCACGGACCGAGAGAATCGGCTCAACGGACTCGTCGGGCACGTGGCGATCGTCACGCTTGAGCTCGACATCGCGCAGGGCGCCAAGGCGAGCGGAGAGGGACTGGGCCTGCTCCTTGTAGGCGCGAACGGGGTCGGAGACCAGCAGATCGGCCTCGCGACGCTTGGAGGAATCGGTAGGATCCAGGGCGGCGGAGGGAGCAGCGGCCATGGCGTCGGTAATGCCCTCGGAGAGGATGTTGAGCGCCAGGCAGGTGATCATGATGGCCAGGCCCGGGAACAGCGCCTGCCACCAACGACCGGCGAGCACGCCGCCGCGGGCGTCGGCGAGGATGTTGCCCCAGGTAGCGGTGGGCTCCTGGATACCAGCGCCGATGAAGGTCAGCGAGGCCTCGAAGATGATGGCGTCGGCGACCAGGGTAACGGTGAAGACCATGATCGGGGCGATGCAGTTACGCAGAACATGCTTGATCAAAATCCACGGAGCCTTGGCGCCGGAAACGATGACCGCGCGGACATAGTCCTCGCCGTACTCGGACACGATATTGGCGCGCACGATACGGGCAATCTGCGGAGTGTACATAAAGCCGATGGCGAAGATGATCGACGGCACGGAGTTGCCCAGGATGGAGACGAAGACGGCCGCGAGGGCGATGCCCGGGATGGACATGATGATGTCCAAGATTCGCATGATAGTCTCGGAGACGGCCTTGCGCGAAACCGCTGCAAGGGCGCCCACGACCGAGCCGCAGACCAGAGCCATGGCAGTGGCGCCAAAGCCGATAATCAGCGAGTAACGACCACCGTAGAGCATACGCGACAGAATGTCGCGACCCTTATCGTCGGTACCGAAGATAAATCCGTTGCCGGGAGCCTGGCGAGCCGTAAAGATCTCGACCGGGCTATAGGGGGCAAGAAGGGGCGCCAGAATCGCAGTCAGGGCGACCAGCACCAGCACGACGGCTGCAATCTTAGAAGACAGCGTCATCTTCTTCCAGCCACCGAGCTTGAGCCCCTTGGAGGCAGCCTTCTCGAGCTGCTCGGTTTGCTTCTCTCGAATCTTTACCATAATCTACACCGTCCTGATGCGCGGGTTGATGAGCAGGTAGAGCATGTCAACCACGATGTTGATGATGATGAAGGCAAGAGCAACGACGATGACGACGCCCTGAACCAGGTTCGCCTCGTTGCCCTGAACGCCCTGCAGAATCGCGGTGCCCATGCCGGGGAGGTTGAAGATAACCTCGATGACGACGGCGCCGCCCATGAGGTAACCGATCTTAAGACCGAGGGTGGTGACCGGGGTGATCAGCGCATTGCGAAGAACGTTGATGCCGACGACGACCTTCTCGGGAACGCCGGCGCCGCGAGCCATACGGACATAATCCTTGTCGAGCTCCTCGACCATGGCGGTACGCACGATACGAGTCATCTGGCCCGTCAGCGGAAATGCCAAGGCGATAGCGGGCATGATCATACGTCCCAGATAGCCAACCGGATTCGTGGTGAAGTGAGGCAGAGCACCCGATGCCGGGAGCACCTTAAGGTAGGAAGAGAACAGCAGGATCAACAGAACGGCAAGCCAGAACGACGGGGTTGCCAAGCCGGCGATGGAAAAGACGCGGATCACTTGGTCCGGCCATTTGTCGCGATACAGTGCCGCGATGACGCCGAGCAAAAACGAAACGACCGCACCGATAGCAAGACCGATAAAGGTCAGCTGCATCGTGACGGGCAGGGCCGTGGAGATGCGCTTGGCAACGGAGTTGCGAGCAGCACCATAGGTGCCCATGTCGCCATGGATCAGATCGCCCATATAGCGCACGTAGCGCACGGGCCAGGGGTCGTCCAGACCATACTTCTCATGGTACTCGGCAACCGCCTCGGGCGAGGCACCGTCACCCAACGCCGTGTAGGCGGGGTCGGTCTTGGAGAACGACATAAGGAAGAACACCAGGACGGTGACGCCCAATGCCATGATCGGCAGCGCCACAAGACGCCTTCCAATCAAACGTAGCAAGTTGTTCACGTTCTCTCCCCTTTCTTTTGTCGGTAGGACCAACTGGTATATGAGTACGGATACTCATTACAAGACCCGAGCGACATCGTTGCCGCCCGGGTCTTTGTTTCAACTATGAGGATACGGTCCCAACGACCGACATCCTGCATACAGACTCAAGCGAGTCTTACGCCTTGACGGTCGCAACGCCCCTGAAGGACATGCTCGTCGTGCCGATGCCCTTGAAGCCATCGAGGGCCTCGCCGTTGGGTGCAGTGGACGGATCGTCCCAGGAAGCGGAGACGGTCTTGACGTGGACAACGGGGTACAGAACGGCGTTGTCGGCAATGATGTCGAAGCACTCGTTCCACTTCTTCTGCTGCTCGTCGCCCTCGGCGGCAAGAGCCTCGTCCATGAGGCCGTGGAGCTTCTGCCACTCAGCGGACTCCTTCCACGGGCAACGGGTCTGCATCCAGACGTTGTCGCCGTACCACCAGTTGAGCAGCAGGTCGGGGTCGGCGCCGAAGCAGGAAGGATCGCCAGGGGCAAGGAGGATATCGTAGGCCTCGCCGCCGTCGATGGCAGCGTAAGTGGCCGGCGAGGTATCGGTCTGGATGGTCACATCGAAGCCGAGAGCGTCGAGGTCGTTCTTGACCTGGGCGGCCATGCCCTTAATCTGCTCGTTGTCGGTGGTGCGCAGGGTGATGGCACCCGGGGTGATGCCAGACTCCTCGATGAGCTTCTTAGCCTTCTTGGCGTCGGTCTTGTACACCGTGGAAGCCTCATGATAGTTGGTGAAGCTCTTGGGCAGGTAGCAGCTGGCAGCGGTGGCAAGGCCGGCGAAGGTGTTGCTGACCATCTTCTCGGTGTCGAGCGCATACATGACAGCCTGACGGACCTTGACGTTGTTCCAAGGCTCCTTGGCGACGTTGAACATGATGAAGCGGGTGCCGAAACCCTGAACGTTATCGATCTTGCAGCCGGCGCTCTCGAGCTGGTCGACGGCGTCAGCGGTAACGAGCTCCATAACGAGCGTGGAGCCCTCCTGCTGAGCGGTAACGCGAGCGGTGGGGTCGGTCAGGATGCTGTACTGGATCTTCTTATCCTCGGCAGCATACTCACCGTTGTACTCGGGGTTGGGAACCAAGGTGATCTCGGTATCGGAGATAGAGTCGTACATCCAGGGGCCGGAACCGATCGGCTGCTTGGCGCGATCCTCCTCGGTCTGGGTGGCCGGGGTAACGCGGACGATGGCCAGACGATCCTTGAGCAGGGAGAAGTTGGGGACCTTAGTCTTGACCGTCACGGTGCTGGCGTCCTTGGCCTCGATGGACTCGAAGGGCTG
This sequence comes from uncultured Collinsella sp., assembly GCA_902489965.1. GTDB lineage: Bacteria > Actinomycetota > Coriobacteriia > Coriobacteriales > Coriobacteriaceae > Collinsella. The sequence continues at coordinate 6,222 of CABUCA010000019.1, read as the reverse complement.
GAAGAACGGAGCATAGGTAGCGGAAGCGGCGCAAGCGGTGTAGGAGGCAACGACATCGTCAGCGGTGACCTCGGTGCCATCGGAGAACTTGGCGCCCTTGCGGATGGTGACCTCGAAAGTGGTGTCGTCCACAGACTTGGGATCGTCGGTGGCGAGCTCGTTGAAGGTGCTGTAGTCGTGGTAATCGATGCCGTAGAGGCCCTCGACGACGTGCCAGTTAGCACCCAGGCCCACAGCGGAGCCAGTGCTGGCGGGATCGAAGCTGGACGGAGCGTAAGCGGAACCAGCGGTGATCACGCCGCCGCCACGGTTGGCGGAATCGGTGGAGCCGGAAGCGGAACCCTCGTCGCTAGAGCTGCCACCGCAGCCAGTGAGACCAAGGCCGGCGACAGCAGCGACGCTGCCGGTGAGGCCGAGGAACGAACGCCTGGACATACCCTTGTTGATGATGGCCATGTCTTCTCCTATCAATAGAGAATCTTACTCGGGAGCACCTAGACGTGCCCCCGCGCAACTTGCGGACGATATATACCTTACCTACCGACGAACCCAACTGAGGTGCCGCGCTCGGCGACCGATACATACATACGCTTGAACGGTATTTACTACCGTTCACCGAATTCGTTGACAAATGATTCGCCAGACAGTATGTATCGGCGAGGTGAGATATCAGTCTTCGTCAACCCGCAGGATAGCAGGGTTTTCGCTTGGGTTAGTCAAACGTTTTAGCGTTAATAAAACCCGAAACCAGCAGGCAATCATGGCGAAATAAATGGTTGAAAATCGCGCAATCATGTATATCAGTTGTTTAGGCTCGTGTTTAGCTATCGGAATGGCCAGCCGCCGCCTCGGCGCGCTCGGCATTCCATGCAACGAGCGCCTCGTGGACCGCCTTGGCAACATCGGCAGGTATGCCGCGAACTTCCGCGATCTCTTGCTCGCTCGCCGCGCGCAAACGCTTCATCGAGCCAAAATGGCGCATAAGGGCACGTTTTCTGGTGGGTCCCACGCCCGGAACGTCATCGAGTACCGAAACCGTCATGGCTTTATCGCGCAACTCACGGTGGAACGTGATGGCAAATCGGTGGGACTCATCGCGTACCTGTTTAATTAGATAGAGCGAAGCAGACCCGGTCGGCAGCACGACAGGAGTCTCGTCCCAAGGCACAAAAACTTCCTCGTCGGCCTTCGCCAAGCCACAAACTGGTATATCGAGCCCAAGAGCCTCAAGTTGCTTGATCGCAGCGGTCAATTGCGGCTTACCGCCATCGACAACGAGCAAATCGGGGCGCGAGCCAAAGCGCTCGTCGGCCATGCGCTCGGGAGCATAGCGTCGTCCCAAAACCTCGGACATCGACACGAAGTCGTTTGCCTCGTCCAATTCGGCCTGAATTTTAAAACGACGGTACTGGCTCTTGTCGGCGCGCCCGTTGGTAAACACCACCATCGAGGCGACCGTAAAGGTGCCATGCAGTGTAGAGATATCGAAGCACTCGATACGCAACGGCGGCGATGGCAGCGCCAACGCACTTTCGAGCTCCAGGAGCGCTTGATTGGTGCGGTCGTCAGCGTACCCCGTTCGCATCATGTAGCGCATGAGGGCATGGCGCGCATTTTTGGATGCCATATCGAGCAGACGGTACTTTTCGCCACGCTGCGGCCTATGGAGATGGCAGGAACGCTCACGCTTGCCCGCAAGCCACTCCCCCAGCGCCTCCGCATCCTCAAGCTCGACGGAAAGGTTGACCTCAGCTGGAATATCAGCCGTCTCGTCGTAATAGCGCTTAAGAAAGCCCGACTGGAGCTCTTCCTCGTCAACATCAAGACCCTTGTCGAGAATGAACTCGCAGGTGCGAACTGTTCGGCCCTCGCGAACGACGAAGACGCAAGCGGCGGAGATGGTCTCCTCGCGATAGAACCCGATGACATCGATATCGACACTGGAGGGAAAAACGACTTGCTGACGATCGTCCAGACCCCTGATGACCTCCAAACGACGTTTGACGCGTGCCGCGCGCTCAAAGTCGAGCGCCTCGGCGGCATCCGTCATCTCGGAGGTCAGCTCATCGACGACATCCTTGCGATGGCCCGACAAAAAACGCTCGACACGCTTGACGTTCTTGGCATAGTCTGCCGGGGAAATCGCGCCGACACACGCACCCGGGCCGCGCCCGACATGGTAGTCAAAGCAGGGACGCCCGTTTTGTGCGCAAATCATATTGACGATGTCTTCCTCGCCCTTGTGGGACTCGATGGTACGGCGACAACGACGCCACTCCGCACAGGATGCAGAGCAGATGGGGATAACCTTGCGCAGCGTATCTATCGTCTCACGTGCCGCACGGCTATCGGTATAGGGTCCAAAATAGCGCGTTCCCGGCTTATGACGCTCACGCGTGTATTTGATCGCGGGATACAGGTCGCCCTTTGTAATGGCGATAAAGGGGTAGCTCTTGTCATCCTTGAGGTCGACGTTAAAGTACGGATGGTACTGGCCGATCAGGTTGCGCTCGAGTACAAGCGCCTCATGCTCGGTTTCGACAACGATGTAGTCAAAGCTCGCCACCAGCTGCATCATCAGCGGGATCTTTTGACGCTCATCCTGCAGTGTCACGTATTGACGCATGCGGGCGCGCAGGTTTTTCGCCTTGCCCACGTAGATGACATCGCCCTTGGCATCCTTCCAAAGGTAGCATCCGGGCTGTGTGGGAACGCGCGAAACCTGCTCGGCAAGCGTTGGTATGTTGTCGTGACCGGCCACGCGCACCTACTTGCGACGAAGCAGCGCCGAGACCTCGGGCATCTTAAGGACGACGGCAAGGCCAAAGGTAACAACAAGCGAGGCGACACCCGCAACGCAAACGTAGCCAAGAGTAATCAGAATCGAGCCGCCAAGTGCCCCGACAAAGTGTTCAAGCGCCCACATGACGCCGGCGCCTGCGGCAGCACCCAGGCCACCGAGCAAAAGGCCAAAGAAACCGCCATGTAGGATAGATTTGACCTGAAGGCCACGCAGGCGACGACGCAGCCACCACAGCGAACAGCCGACCAAGATCACGTAGTCGACGACATACGAAAGCGCGATTGCCGGCATACCGAAGCCCAGCACAACGCCAAACAGCAGAACCGAGCCGGCCTGGCCGATGGCGGAATACAGGCAATAGCGGCTATAGGGCTTCATGTCGAGCAAGGCAGAGAAGCTCTTCTGCATCAACACGACCACGCCGTAGAGCGGCAGCGAGAGCGCCAGGTAGACAAGGTACTCGGACACCAGCGCCACGCCGGATTCATCGAACTTGCCAGCACAGTAGATCATATTGAGCGGACGTGCGAAGACAATCAGGTACAGTGCGAACGGAATCAGGAAGAACAGCATCTGGGCGACGCCACGCGAAATGCCCGTGCGAACGCTGTCGTAATCCTTCTCCTGTGCGTCATGAGAGAGCTCGGTATAGAGCGCCGTCGAAAGCGAGGCGGCAATCAGCGCGTAGGGCAGCGTGTACCACAGGCGCGCATAGGCGATGACGGAAGGACCCGTCTCGGGCTGGACCACCAGCGCGGCAGCGTTGGTGATAGAAGTCGAGACAAACATGCACACCGTGGCGAGCAGCGTCGGGATACCGAGCGCAATCGTCTGGCGCAGCGCGGGGTCCTTAAAGTCGATATGGATATGGGGATGCACGCCGTGCTTGCCAAGCGCGGGAATCTGACATGCCATCTGAACAAAGACACCGAGGGTCGTACCGGCCGCAATCAAGATGATGCCGGCACGTTCGCCAAACTGTGCGGACACGGGCGCAAAACCCATAAAGCTCGCAATGACGATCACATTGTTGAGGACCGGGGCAAACGTCGACCAAAAGTAGTCGCGGTGTGCGTTGAGAACGCCCGAGAACACCGAGCCCAAACCATAAAACAGAATCTGGATGGCAAAGAAACGGAACATGAACGCAGCGGTATCCATGCTGCCACCGTCACCCGAAAGGAACGATTGCGTCCAGATAAAGCCCGGGGCGAACACGGTCCCCAGCAACGAAATGCCACCCAGCACTAAAAGCAGAATGCCGAGCAGGTTGCCCACGTACTCGTTCGAGGCCTCGCGACCCTGCTCACGCCTCACGCCCATGTACACGGGCAAAAACGCCGTCACGAGCATGCCACCCATCACGAGTTCGTAGAGCATATTGGGCAGGTTGTTGGCGACCTGATAGGAGGACGAGAGCAGCGACATGCCGATAGCGGCCGCCATTGCCCACGTGCGGATAAAACCGGTGACGCGAGACACGATAGTCAGGATGGTCATAAGCCCGGCAGAACGACCAACCGTGGAGTAGTCCGACGAGCCCATGTCGTCAGTGTCATCTCGCGACGAAGAAGCTTCGGATGAGGGTGTCTGAGGCGCAGATTCTTTTGCAAAATGAGCTCCGCGCTTCAATTCTTCCTGCGGCATCGCTCAGTCCTCTCTCGTAATCGCGGCAACCGTCGCCCCGCAAAATGCAATTAAATCATCGGGTGCAAGCTCGAGCTGATAACCACGCTTGCCTCCCGAAATAAAAATGGTATCCCAAAGGACGCATGTCTCATCAATGAGCGTCCGGTAGCGTTTTTTCATACCGACCGGGCTGCAGCCGCCGCGAACGTAGCCAGTCGCCGCAAGCAAATCCTTCACATGCATCATGGCCAAGGACTTCTCCCCCGCGGCACGCGCGGCGGACTTTAGATCGAGCTCGTCGGCAACAGGGATGCAGCACACGACATAGTCGTTGGACGGTGTCACGCAGACCAAAGTCTTAAATCCTTGACCGGGCTCCTCGCCAAGCTGCTCCGAAATCGCGACCCCCAGGCCCACCGACTCATCACCATCGTCTTCGTACGTATGTAGAACATAGGAAATGCCGGCGCTTTCCAGCTCGCGCATCGCATTGGTTTTTGGCGTCTTTACAGCCTTTGCCATGACATATCCTTTCCCTCGCATTCGGACGTAAAGATTAAGTATATGTCCAATTCGGCTGCATACGTCACTTCGACACAGCAAGCGCCATCGAATCACAAGGAGTCGATGGCGCCCATAAACTGAATCGCCTATTTATTGAGCATCAAGTTGAGCCTGACGCTCCCGGTCACGCCTGAGCAACGGCGCCAAAAACTTGCCCGTATAACTCTGCGGACAGTCCGCAACCTGCTCCGGTGTGCCCGAAACCACAACGGTTCCGCCGCCGTTACCGCCCTCGGGACCCATATCGATCAGACGATCGGCAACCTTGATGACATCAAGGTTGTGCTCAATCACCAGCACCGTGTTGCCCGCATCGACCAAGCGCTGCAGCACATCGAGCAGCTGGCGGACGTCCTCAAAATGAAGGCCGGTCGTCGGCTCGTCCAAAATATAGAACGTCTTGCCCGTCTGGCGTCGATGAAGCTCCTTGGCGAGCTTCACACGCTGCGCCTCGCCGCCCGAGAGCGTCGTGGCGGGCTGGCCCAGGCTCACGTAGCCCAAGCCTACATCGTACAGCGTTTGGAGCTTGCGCTTAATCTGCGGGATATTCCCAAAGAAGGCCAGCGCCTCGGCCACGCTCATGTCAAGTACGTCCGAGATGGTCTTGCCACGGTAGGTGACCTCGAGTGTCTCGCGGTTGTAGCGTTTACCGCCGCAAACTTCGCAGGGAACGTAGATATCGGGAAGGAAGTGCATCTCGATCTTGATCTGTCCGTCGCCCTTGCACGCCTCACAGCGCCCGCCACTCACATTAAAGGAGAAACGACCCGGCGAGTAGCCGCGCGCCTTCGACTCCGGCGTACTCGCAAACAGCGCGCGAAGATCATCCCACAGGCCGATATAGGTAGCAGGGTTGGAACGCGGCGTGCGGCCAATCGGCGACTGGTCAATATCGATAACCTTATCGATACACTCGATGCCCTCGATTTTCTTATATGGACCCACAGGGCGCGTCGAACGGTGAATGGCATTCGTAAGGGCAGGCGCAATGGTATCGGTAACCAGGGAGCTCTTGCCCGATCCCGACACGCCGGTAACAACCGTAAGCGTACCAAACTCGATCTTGGCAGTAACGTTTTTGAGGTTGTTGGCTCGAGCGCCCGTAATTTTAAGGCAGCCGCGACCGGGCTTGCGCCGTTCATCAGGCACCCGGATCATTCGTTTGCCGGTCAGATAAGCGCCCGTCATCGACTCAGGACACGCCATGATATCGGCAGGCGTTCCCG
>CABUCA010000018.1 GCA_902489965.1 uncultured Collinsella sp. | reverse complement strand
CAAAGGAAAGCACTTAATGTGCTTTCCGTCTTGCGCAGGACTGTAGAGCAGGAAACTTAGCCCGTGCCGGGGCCGCTGAGACCAGACCGGCGGGATACACAGGTTCAGATGGGGCTTTGATGCATGGGTGGTCTGTTGGTGGGCAAATGGGTATCATACTGTGGTTATTGCATCGACTCTGCGATGCATGTTTGTACGTTCCCGGCGGTCGGTTTGCCAGAAGCGCCCCGTCGGTTGTTCCAGTCCCGTTTCGAAGAAAGGAAACCACACGATCCTATGGCAGCTAAAAAATCATCTCCCTTGAAGATCATTCCGCTCGGCGGCCTCGACGGCATCGGCAAGAACATGACGGTCTTCGAGTGCGGCGACGACATGGTGCTCGTCGACGCCGGCCTCATGTTCCCCGACGACTCCCAGCCCGGTATCGACTTGGTGCTTCCCGACTACACCTATGTCCTGGAGAACGAGGAGAAGCTCCGCGGCATCGTCGTCACCCACGGCCACGAGGACCACACCGGTTCGCTTCCGTACCTGCTGCAGGACCTCAACAACAAGGTGCCCATCTTCTCGAGCAAGCTGACGCTCGGTTTTATCGAGGGTAAGCTCTCCGAGTTCCGCATCCGCGCTCCCAAGTTCCGCGAGGTCAAGGGCGGAAGCCACGTCAATCTCGGTGGCATTTCGCTCGATTTCTTCTCCATGACGCACTCCATTCCGGGTGCTTTGGGCGTGTTTATTCGCACCAACCAGGGCACCGTTATGCACACGGGCGACTTTAAGCTCGACCAGACGCCCATCGATGGCGTCACGCCCGATTATGCCGCTATCAGCCGCTTTGCCAAGCAGGGTATCGATCTGCTGCTGTCCGACTCCACCAACGCTACGGTTCCTGGCTTTACCAAGTCCGAGGCAGAAGTCGGTCCCAACCTGCTGCACGCCATCAAGAACGCCCCGGGCCGCGTGTTCGTCGCGTCGTTCTCGAGCCACATCCATCGCCTGCAGCAGATCTGCGACGCCGCCCGCAAGTGCGGTCGCAAGGTCGTCGTGACCGGTCGCTCCATGCTCACCAACACCCGCGTGGCGCGCGAGCTGGGCTACCTCAACATCGACGATTCCGATATCCTCGATGCCTTCGATATCGATAACCTGCCCGACGATAAGATCGTCGTCATGTGCACCGGTTCGCAGGGCGAGCCGCTGTCGGCCCTGTCCCGCATGGCCAACGGCGAGCACAAGACACTCTCCATCCACGAGGGCGATACCGTCATCCTGTCCGCTACGCCCGTTCCTGGCAACGAGAAGGCCGTGCAGCAGGTCGTCAACAGCCTGGCCAAGCTTGGCTGCGACGTGTGGGATAAGAATCGCGCCCTCGTCCATGTCTCGGGCCACGGCAGCCAGGAGGAACTCAAGCTTCTGATGGCCATGGCCAAGCCCACCTACTTTATGCCGGTTCACGGCGAGGCCGTGCACCTGCGTGCCCATGCCCAGCTTGCCCGTAAGATGGGCATTAAGGATGATCACATCTTTATCCTCGATAACGGCGACACGCTCGAGATGCGTGGCGGTATCGTCAAGCGCGGTACGCCCGTCGAGTCCGGCGTCGTGTACGTCGATGGCCTGCGCATCGGCGATACCGACCCCATCGTCCTGCGCGATCGCCAAAAGCTCGCCAACGACGGTATGGTCACGGCCGTTGCAATCGTCTCGCTTAAGCACAAGAAGATCGAGGCTATCGAGTTCTCGGGCCGCGGCGTCTCGTTTGCCATCGACGACCAGTTCTCCGAGGATGCCTCCGCGTCCATTATGAAGACGATCGAGAAGGGCAAGTTCAGCTTTACGAGCAGCGGTTCCGATGCCATTCGCAAGGCCGTGCGCGACTCGCTCTCCAACTTTATCTGGAGCCGTACGCGCACTCGTCCGATGATCATCCCGGTCGTCATGGAGGTTTAGTTTGGCGCGCGGATCTGCACAAAACGCCAAAGGCAATAAGGCCAACAACCAACCGGCATCTGCTAAGGGTGCCGGTTCCCATCTGCGTGCCAATAAGGGCCACGAGTCCGAGTTCGATGATTTCGAGCCCTTGGTCGAGCCCTCGGCCAACCGCGATATCGCCGGCGTGGTCATTGCCGTTTTGGCGATTGCGTCCTTTATTGCCGTGATTTCGCCGGCGACTGCGCCCGTTACGGCTGCGGTTGCCGGTTTCTACCACTTGGGCTTTGGTCTGGGCGCCTACGTGCTGCCGATCGTCATTTTGCTGTTTGCCGCCACGCTCTTTTTAGGCGAGGACTCGCCGCTCAACGCGCGCTCTGTTGCGGGCGGCGCCGCGGTCTTTATCGCCGTCGTCTCCATTCTATCGTTGATGGTGCCAGGTACGAGCGACTCGTGCGACCTTATGTTCACGCCGCAAAATCTGTCCGCCTCGGGTGGCTACATTGGTGCGTTTATTGCGAGTGCGCTGCAGAATGCCCTGGGTAAGCCTATCGCGATGGTGGTCCTGTTGGGCCTTGTCGTCGTGGGCCTGGTCATCATCGGCTTTTCGGTGGGCGGCGTTTTGCGCTCTGCCCGCGACCGTGCGGCCGATTTTGCCGAGCGCCGTCGTGCCGATGTTAACGCGAGTCCGTGGGGTGACGATGAGGCCCTGTCGGTGCCCGGCGTTGCTCGTCCTCACCTGAGCATTCTTCGTCAAAAGGGCTCCGATGCTGCCGTGACCACGGTCATGGGCAACGATGTGGACCCGGTTTTGGACGATGACGACGAGGACGAGGATCCGTTTGTCGACGTGTCCGATGCCGTGGAAGCTGAGCGCGCTAAGACGACGCTGTTGCCGCGCCGCCATGCCAAGAAGGGCAAGGCTGCGCCCAAACTCAATACGAGTGAGCCCGACCCGTCTTGGTCCGAGAGCGAGATTGAGCTCACCGAGGGCGATGACGAGGACGACGAGGCTCCGATTGAGACCGCAAAGACAACTTTGCTGCCGCGTCGCCATGCAAAGCGCGACCAAGTAACCGGTCAGCTTTCGATGGAAGACGACCCCGATAAGATCGACGAGTCCGAGCCTCCGTTTGCCGTGAATCCTGTCTCGGCAGCACCTCAGATCCCCGACTTCTTGAAGCATCCCAAGGTTGCCGATGCGCCTGCCTTGAGTGCTGTCGAATCGGCTGCGGCTAGCGATGGGGGAGCGGACGGCGGCGCCGCAGATAACGAGGGCGAAGAAGAGGACGGCCTCAAACTTCCGCCACTTGAGATTCTGCATGCAAACCCGCAGTCGGCTTCCTCCGCGTCTTCTGACAAGGAGCTGGAACAGACTGCCGAGTCGCTTCAGTCCACCTTGCTGGAGTTTGGTCGTAGTGCCCGCGTGGTCGGCTGGATCGCCGGCCCCACGGTGACGACCTTTAAGCTGCAACCTGGCGAGGGCGAGCGCGTGAGTAAGATCTCGAGCCTTGAGGACGACATCGCGCTTTCGCTTGCTGCCCAGTCGGTGCGCATCTTTGCTCCGATCCCCGGTACCTCGCTTGTGGGTATCGAGATCCCCAACCGCAAGCGCCAGAACGTTAACCTGGGCGACGTGCTGCCCTATGTGAAGGGCGGTCCGCTCGAGCTCGCCATCGGCCGCGATGCCGAGGGCACGCCGGTTGTCGCCGACCTCGCCAAGATGCCCCACCTGCTTATTGCCGGTACTACCGGTTCTGGTAAGTCGGTGATGATCAATTCCATCATTACGACCCTGCTCATGCGCGCGCTTCCCGAGGATGTTCGCCTGATCATGGTCGACCCCAAGCGCGTCGAGCTCGCGGGCTATAACGGCCTGCCGCATCTCTATGTGCCCGTGGTGACCGAGCCCAAGCAGGCCGCGAGCGCCCTGCAATGGGCCGTGTCCGAGATGGAGCGTCGCCTGAAGGTCTTCGAGCGTCTCAACGTGCGTAAGATCTCGACCTACAACGAAAAGCAGGCCGCCGGCGAGTTTGAGCATTACGACAACCCGCCGCAAAAGATGCCCTACCTGGTCATCATCATTGACGAGCTCTCGGATTTGATGATGGTTGCCGGTAAGGATGTCGAGGCCTCGATCGTTCGTATCGCCCAGCTGGGCCGTGCCGCCGGTATTCACCTTATCGTGGCTACGCAGCGCCCCAGCTCCAACGTGGTGACGGGCCTCATAAAGGCCAACATCACCAACCGCATCGCCTTTAACGTCGCCACGGGCATCGACTCGCGCGTCATTATCGACCAGATGGGTGCCGAAAAGCTTACCGGTTTGGGCGACATGCTGTTCTCCAAGGTCGACTGGGGCAAGCCTCGCCGTATCCAGGGCTGCTTTGTCTCGGACGACGAAATCAACGAGATTGTCGAGTTTGTCAAGTCGCAGAGCGAGCCCGACTACCACGAGGAGATCCTGTCTGCCGTGGCGCCCGCTTCCATGTCCATGGCGTGTGGCGGCGGCATTGTCCGTACCGGAGTCGCCGAGCCGCAAGACGATGATCCGCTCATTTGGGAAGCCGCCCATATTGTGGTGGAATCGCAGCTTGGCTCCACATCTGGCCTGCAACGTCGTCTGAAGGTTGGCTATGCGCGTGCCGGGCGTATTATGGATATGCTGGAAGAAAAGGGTGTCGTCGGCCCGCCCGACGGTTCCAAGCCGCGCGAGGTCCTGTTGGACGAGGAGGGGCTTGCCGCGCTGGAGTCTGTCGACGCCGAGATGGCACGTGAAGATCGTGAGTTTGGAGGATTCTGATGGCTGCACGCTTTGGTGACATGCTGCTTGAGCAGCGTCGCCGAATGGGCCTTTCCATTCAGCAAGTCGCCAACACCATCAAAATCAGGCCGCAGATCATTGAGTTTTTCGAGACCGGTAACTTTGCTTCGATGCCGCCGCGCGGCTATGCGCAGGGCATGATTTCGAGCTATGCTCGCTTTTTGGGCCTCAATCCGCGCGAGGTCGTCAATGCCTACTTTGACGATCTGATGGCATACGAACGCGAGACGTCGCAGCAGGGCGGTCGTTTTCAGGATGCTGCCGGCTACGTTAACTCGCGTTCGTCGGTCGATAACGGACGCTTTCTGATGGTTCAGGGTGGTCGCTCGACGCGGTACGGCCAGCGCCCTCCGCAGGCGGGCTATATCACCGAGACGGGCTCCAGCGAGGAGATTCGTTCTCAGCGAGATCGCTTTCGCAGTACGCCCATGCCTGATGACCGTGCGCTTCCCGCCGCTCGCGGGTTGAGTCGCGATCCCCGCGCCGGCTACGGCGACGGCGGCTATTCCGATCGCGGTTACCGTGATGCCTCTACGGGACGCTCTCGCGGTGGCTATGCGGATGCCGATACCACGCAGGTGACGCCGCGTCTTCGCTCTCAATCACAGCCGTATGGCCAGCGCTCTTCGGCTCCGCGTTCGGGCCAGCGTGGCTATCAAGGCCGCGGTGAACTTGCGCCCCGCTCGGGTCAGCGCAGCCTTCAGGGCCAGGGTGGCTATCGCGGCCGTTCCTATAGCAATCGTGGTCGTATGCCTCAGGGAGGCGGCCGCAGTAGTTCCAATCGTGGACGCGGCGGATCACGTACTCCTCAAAACAACGGGCTCGATCCGCGTATCGTCTACGCCGGCATCGGTGCCGTTGCGCTGCTGTTGATTGTGCTCATCGTGGTGCTTCTGCGCGGCTGCGCATCTTCGGCGCCCGAGACCACGCCCGAGACGCCCACTGCTACCAAGACGACGACCAAGAAGTCTTCTAAGAAGACCGAAACGGTCGACGAGGACGAAGACACCGATGAGGCGACGGATGAGTCGACTGACTCGGACGCTACCAAGACGACGGCCAAGAAGGAAGAGAACGAGGTCACGAAGGTCAAAGTTTCCGTTGCCAAGGGAAAGACCGCGTGGATTGAGGTCAAGGTCGACGGCAAGTCGGTCTATGGCGCCCAAGCGACTGGCCCCTTTGAGCAGGAGTACACGCCCGAGTCCTCGATCGAGATCACCACGTCCAAGCCTTCCGATGTCACCGTTACCAAGAACGGTGAAAAGGTCCGTTACGATACCAAGACCTCGGGCGTGGCGCGTGTGACGATCACCGTTCCCAAGAAGGAGACGACTGATTCCGAGAATGGTGAAAGTTCTGATGGTACCGACACCACCGATGGTGCCGATACCACCGACGTTACCGATGCCCAGTCCACGGATGGCGCCGATACCGCAACTGACGGTCAGACACCCACCGATTCTACCGACTATTCGTACGATAGCTACTAAGCCGTTCGTACGCGAAAGGAAACATCATGGCTAAAGATTCCAGCTTCGACGTCGTGTCCGAGGTCAACATGCAAGAGGTCGACAACGCCTTTCAGCAGACCACGCGCGAGATTTCCCAGCGCTATGACCTTAAGGATTCCGGCGCCACGATCGAGCTTTCGAAGGGCGACAAGCTCTTTACGATCAACGCCCCGGCCGACTTTGTCTCCAAGCAGATTGTCGACGTGCTGAGCTCCAAGCTCATCAAGCGCGGCATCGACCTCAAGGCTGTCTCGTGGGATGCTCCGCAGGCGGCATCGGGCGGCACTGTGCGCGTGCTCGGCCATATCGTCGAGGGTATCGACCAGGCGACCGCCAAGAAGATCAACAAGGACATCAAGGACCAAAAGCTCAAGGTCAAGGTGACCATCGAGGCCGACAAGCTGCGTGTTTCCTCTGCTTCGAAGGACGCGTTGCAGACCGTGATTCAGTTCCTGCGCGACCAGGATTACGGCCAGCCGCTACAGTTCACCAACTACCGCTAATATCATTCGAAAGGACCGCTCTCCAACATGGATACACCGTTGGGCTCCGTGCTCTACATCACCCTCGGGTGCGCTAAGAACGAGGTCGACACCGACCGCATGCGTTCTCTTTTGACCGCTGCAGGCTACGAGGAAGCATTCGACCCGCAGGATGCCGATATCGCCATCGTCAATACATGCTCGTTCCTTGCCTCCGCAACGTCCGAGAGCATCGAGACCACGCTCGAGCTCGCCAACGAGGTTCAGGACGGCGTTCGTTCTTGCCCCATCGTCATGTGCGGCTGTGTGCCGTCGCGCTATGGCGACGACCTGCCTGACGAGCTGCCCGAGGTCGCTGCCTTTGTGAAGGCCGACGAGGAGGACGGCATCGTGGCGGTCATCGATGGCGTACTGGGTGTCGAGCGTGAGATCGCAGCCTATATTCCGCAGGTCAAGCGCACTGTCGAGGGCGCTGTCGCCTACGTCAAGATCTCCGATGGCTGCAATCGTTTTTGCAGCTTCTGCATGATCCCCTACATTCGCGGTCGCTATCATTCGCGCAATGCCGAGAGCATCATCTCCGAGGTGCGCGACCTGGTTGCCGGCGGTGTGCGCGAGATCGTGCTGATCGGCCAGGACACGGGTATTTGGGGCACCGACTTTGCCGACGAGGACGTCGCCGAGGGCTCGCCGCGCAATCTGGCACAGCTGCTGCGCGCCGTAGCCGAGGCCGTGCGCCCGCACAACGTCTGGGTCCGTGTTCTCTACCTGCAGCCCGAGGGCATGACTGACGAACTCATCGAGACGATACGCGATACGCCCGAGGTGCTGTCCTATATCGATATCCCCGTGCAGCACTGCGACGCGCGCATCCTCAAGGCCATGCGTCGCTCCGGTTCGCGCCAGGAGCTCGAGGACCTGTTCCGCGACCTTCGCGAGCGCATCCCCGGTATCGTGATTCGCTCCACGGCCATGGTCGGCTTCCCGACCGAGACCGACGACGAGTTTCGTGATCTTATCGACTTTATGGACACCGTCGGCTTTGACTACACGAGCGTCTTTGCCTACTCGCAGGAGGAGGGCAGCCTGGCCGCTAAGATGGAGGGTCAGGTCGACGAAGAGGTCAAGCTCGAGCGCGCCCAGGAGGCCATGGACCTGGCCGAGTCGCTCGGTTTTGCCGCCACCGCCGCACATGTGGGCGAGCGCGCCCAGGTGATCGTTGACGGTATCGAAGAAACCGAGGACGGCGCCGAGCTGATCGGCCATGCCTGGTTCCAGGCGCCCGATTCCGATGGCGCGGTGCACTTGGATGCCAGCGAGGCATCTGTGGGCGATATTCTGACTGTCGAGTTTACCGATAGCTTCTGCTATGAGCTTATCGGCCATGTTGTGGAGTAGGAGAGCGTCGTGGCAAACGAGAGCAATAAGGAACTGACGAGTGTTTGGACGCCCGCCAACATCGTGACGTGCGTTCGCATCGTTTTTATCCCGGTGTTCATGATCGTGTCGGCGCTTTCTCACACGAGTGTTGCCGGTACGGATTGGAGCACCTTCGACGGCCCGCTCGCCGCCGCTGCCTTCATTCTGTATGTGATCCTGTCGTGCACCGATAAGGTCGACGGTTATCTGGCGCGTTCGCGCAACGAGATCACCGACTTCGGTAAATTCTTGGACCCCATCGCCGATAAGCTGCTCGTGTTTTCGGCCCTGCTGCTGTTCTTGGATTTTGGCGCGGTGACCGTGTGGTCCGTGTTCATTATCCTGTTTCGTGAGCTTCTGGTGAGCGCCCTTCGCATGGTCGCGAGTGCGGCCGGTGTGGTCGTTGCGGCCGATAAGCTCGGCAAGTACAAGACGGCGACCACGATGGTCTCCATCTGCGGTTACCTGTGCGTTTTTGCTATGGCCGGCTTGCACCTTGGCCCGGTGGCGCTGACGCTCGGCATCTACTCGGTGTCGCGCTTCCTGTATGCCGTTGCCGTTGTCTTGACCGTTATCTCGGGCGCCCAGTACTTCTGGAACTGCCGCAAGATCGTCTTTTCGGTCTAGGTCCTGGTGGGTATGACGGACTCTTTTGAGCAGATTTCCGCACATAACGAGGAGCTGGCGCGCGATATCGTCGAGCGCGCGAGCGCTCGGGGTGTGACGGTTTCGACGGCTGAGTCGCTGACGGCGGGTATGATCGCCTCGACGATTGCGGATATCCCGGGCGCCTCGGCGGTGCTGCGTGGCGGTGCGGTGACCTACTGCGATGAGATTAAGCATCGCGTGCTGGGTGTTGAGCAGGAGACGCTCGACCGCTACACCGCGGTGTCGCATCAAACTGCGCGCGAGATGGCGTCGGGTTCGCTGGAGCTGTACCAGAGCGATATTGCAGTGAGCGCAACGGGTTATGCCGGCCCCGGCGGTGGTACTGAGGACGATCCTGCTGGCACTTTCTATATTGGCTGGGCACATCGTTCCGCCGATGGGGGAGTGCCGGTCGTGGACTCTGTGCGCTGCCACTATGAGGGCGACCGTTCGTGTGTTCGTGCCCATGCGGTCACGGAGGCATTGGGTCGCATTGTCTGCGTGCTCGATTCTATGGAATAGACGTGTTTTAAGGGGCCTCCGGGCCCCTTAATTGTGGAGATAGGGACCTCAGAAGAATTTAGCGTTTGTGCTGTTCATAGGTGTATTTTTGCCTGCCTTGTTCTTATTTGGCCCTTTATGGTCAAGCATTTGGTCAGTGTTTGGTCGGCGTTTGGTTGGGTTTTGGAAAGGTCGGCTGCATATGATTTATCTGAACGGTTGACCACGAACAGCCGTTCGTTTATTATCGATGCAGGTTGTTAAGAGGAGGGCTATTCATGGCCAAGAATTCAGGTCCCGTACGTACCGTTCATGCTCGCACGACGGGTAAAGAGCGCGATGAGATGATCGCCACCACCAAGGCCGAGATCGAGAAGAAATTCGGCCAGGGTTCCATCATGAGGTACGGCGACGGTGGCCCCGAGCTCGAGGTCGAGGCCATCCCTACGGGCGCTCTGGCACTCGATGCCGCTCTGGGTATCGGCGGTGTGCCGCGCGGCCGAATCGTCGAGATCTACGGTCCCGAGTCCTCCGGTAAGACGACGCTTTCGCTCGAGATCTTGGCCGAGGCCCAGGCAATGGGTGGCGTTGTGGCATTTATCGATGCCGAGCACGCGCTCGATCCCACGTATGCCGCGCGCATCGGTGTGGATATCGACGAGGTGCTCATTTCCCAGCCCGATACGGGTGAGCAGGCGCTCGAAATCGTTGACATGCTTGTGCGTTCTGGTGCCATCGATGCCATCGTCGTCGACTCCGTCGCCGCGCTGACCCCGCGTGCCGAGATCGAGGGAGAAATCGGCGACACTACGGTCGGTCTTCAGGCTCGCCTGATGAGCCAGGCGCTCCGCAAGCTCGCCGGCTCGCTGTCCAAGTCCAACACGACGTGCATCTTCATTAACCAGCTGCGTGAGAAGATCGGCGTCATGTTCGGCAACCCCGAGACTACGACGGGCGGCCGCGCCCTTAAGTTCTTCTCTTCGGTTCGTATCGACATTCGCCGCATCGACAGCATTAAGCTTAAGGACGAGGTTATCGGTAACCGCGTGCGCGCCAAGGTCGTTAAGAACAAGGTGGCGGCTCCGTTCCGTTCTGCTGAGTTCGACATCATGTACGGTACGGGCATCTCTAAGGAGGGCTCGATTCTGGACATGGCTGTCGAGTGCGGCATCTGCAAGAAGATGGGCTCCTGGTTTGCCTATGGTGAGGACAAGCTCGGCAACGGTCGCGAGGCCGCCAAGGCTTTCCTGCGCGAACACCCCGATTGTGCCGACGAGATTGAGCATAAGGTCCGCCTTGCCTGCGGACTTGAGTTTGATGACGATGCTCCGTCCGAGGTCGAGCTGACCGATCAGCCTGCGCCTGAGGAGTTTGACGAGCTTTACGCCATCGATGGTTCCGCCATGCTCGATGATGACGACGAGTAGCGGTTACGCTCATGTCGTATACGGTGACCGAGGCCACGGTCGTCTTTCCCGATAAGAAGGCGGCCTCCTCGTTCTCGAGCGGGTATGCGTCCAAAAAGCCTTGCGCACATATCGATTGTGAGCTTGAGGGCGGTTTTGAGCGGTCCATTTGGATTCCCGTGCGGGTCGCGCGGCTGTATGTCAAAAACCGCCCCGATCTTCCCTGTGATTGGGACAACTTCCGTGAGGCGGTGCAGCTCATTGAGCGTAAATGTGCACTTACCATGGTGACCGAGATGTTATCGCGCCGCGACCATGCGACGGGTGAGGTCCGTGACAAGCTGGCTCGCTACGGCTTTCACCAGCCCGCGATCGATTTCGCCGTCGAGCGCGCCACCGAGTATCGCTTTTTAGACGAGAGCCGCTTTTGCTCGTACTTTATCGAGGAGCGCAAGCGGCGCGGTTGGGGACAGCGCAAAATCGAGACCGAGCTCAAGCGCCGTCATGTCGTGCTCGATGACATTCCCGGTTATCCCGAGGATTATTTTGCCGTCGAAGACGATTTGACGCGTGCGTCAGCCCTGCTCGCCAAGCGTCGTGTTCCAGAGACGCGCGGATTCGAAAAACTGGTTCGGTTTTTGATGGGCAAGGGCTTCTCGTATCACATCGCCGCCGATGCCGTTAAGGCACGTCTCGATGCCGAACGCGAGGAATGTGCAGTTTAGGCGTATGCGCTTTGTTGCCCTGCCGTTCACCGCGTTTTAGCCGCCGTGCTGGGGCCATTTATTTGACAGTTGTTGTGGTTCAACGTACGATAAACACTGTCATTTGCTTTGTGATATGTGCTCATCTGTGATGAGTTTGTTTATATGTTTATCTGTATCCGACCCGCATAAGCTGCGCCCATATTACTCAAATGTCGCGAGCCGTTCGTAAGGACGGTTCGCTTTGTTGTGTAACGAATCCATAAAAAGGAGTGAGCATGCCTATCATCGCAGCGCTCGTTGGCATCGTTTTGGGTGCCATCGCCGCCATTGCCTACATGCGCACCGCCAAGCAGGGTAGTCTTCACGAGGCCGACGAAAAGATCCAGTCGGCACACGCACAGGCTGAGTCCCTGATCGGTGATGCTAAGCGTCAGGCCGAGACCCTCAAAAAAGAGGCTCTGCTCGAGGCTAAAGAGGAGATCATCAAGAACAAGCAGGCCGCTGAGGCCGAGGACAAGCAGCGTAAGAACGAGATTCGTACGCTCGAGAACCGCGTGATGCAGCGCGAGGAATCTCTCGATCGCCGCAACGACGCTCTCGACAAGCGCGAGCATCAGCTGTCCAGCCAGGCCGGTCAGGTCGAGAAGCGCTCCCGTGAGCTCGAGGAGCTCTGCGCAAAGCAGACCTCCGAGCTCGAGCGTATCGCCGACCTTACCCGCGAGGACGCTCACAAGGAGCTCCTCGATAAGGTTCGCGGCGAGGTCACCCACGAGGCCGCCACGATCATTCGCGAGTCCGAGCAGCAGGTTCGCGCCGAGTGCCACAAGACCGCCCAGGAGATTCTGTCTCTGGCGATTCAGCGCTGCGCTGCCGATCACACTGCCGAGGTCACCGTTACCTCCGTGCACATTCCCTCTGATGACCTCAAAGGCCGTATCATCGGTCGCGAGGGACGCAACATCCGGACCTTCGAGCAGGTTTCCGGCGTCAACCTCGTGATCGACGACACGCCCGAGACCGTCGTTCTTTCGAGCTTCGACCCGGTCCGTCGTGAGACCGCCCGTGTCGCCCTCGAGAACCTCATCGCCGACGGCCGCATTCACCCCGCCCGCATCGAGGAGATGTATCACAAGGCTGCCGACCTGGTTCAGCAGCGCGTGCGCGAGGCTGGCGAGCAGGCTGCCTTCGATACCGGCATCCACGATCTGCACCCCGAGATCGTCAAGACCCTTGGTGCCCTGCGCTACCGTACCTCGTTTGGTCAGAACGTGCTTCAGCACTCCCTCGAGGTCTCTGATCTGTGCGGCGTGATGGCTTCCGAGCTTGGCCTGGACGTTGTGACCGCTAAGCGCGCCGGCCTGCTGCACGACTTGGGCAAGGCAATCGACCATGACGTCGAGGGCCCGCATGCCGTCATCGGCGCCGAGCTGGCCCGCCGTTATGGCGAGAAGCCCGTTATCGTCCACGCTATCGAGGCTCACCATGCCGATGTCGACCCCAACACGGTGCTCGATGTCCTGGTACAGGCCGCCGATGCTGTCTCTGCCTCTCGCCCCGGTGCCCGTCGTGAGTCTGCCGAGAACTACATCAAGCGTCTTGAGAAGCTCGAGGAGATCGCCAACTCCCATGACGGCGTCGAGCGCACCTATGCCATGCAGGCCGGTCGCGAGGTCCACGTCATGGTTCAGCCGGACAAGATCTCCGATGCCCAGTCCACGGTCCTGGCTCACGATATCGCCCATCAGATCGAGGAAGAGATGGAGTATCCCGGTCAGGTGCGCGTCGTCGTGATTCGCGAGAGCCGCGCTGTCGATATCGCTAAATAACATGAGCGACGCGAACGAGCTCATCTCATTTATCGCGTCGATGTCGGGGGAGGGCAACCTTCGCGTCGAGGAGAACCTTGGCGAGGGGTATGTCCGCCTCCGCGTTTCGGAGGCCGAGCGGCGCCAGGCAAAGCACGACATTCAGCATGTCGAGGATATCGTCATCGAAATGCTCCGAAATGCTCGCGATGCCGGCGCCGACAAGGTCTATCTCGCCACGACCAAGGAAGACGGCGTCCGCACCCTTGTCTTTCTGGATAACGGTTCGGGCGTTCCGCAGGATATGCAAGAGCGAATCTTCGATGCCCGCGTAACCTCCAAGCTCGAGAGCATGAAGATGGACCGTTGGGGCGTTCACGGTCGTGGCATGGCATTGTTTTCGATCAAGCAGAACACCGATGAGGCCCGTGTGGTCACGTCCGGCGTCGATCTTGGTTCAGCCTTTAAGGTGAGCGTCGCGGCCGACCGCCTCAGTGAGCGTGCCGATCAGTCCAGCTGGCCCCAGGCCGTCAAGGATGAGGGCGGACGTTATGTCTGTGCTCGCGGTCCGCATAATATTATTCGCGCTGCTTGTGAGTTTGCGCTCGAGGAGTTGCGTGGTTGCGATGTCTATCTTGGTTCTCCGTCTGAGATTGCCGCGACCCTTTATGCTCAGGCGTCAAGCCGGCTTGATACGTCTCGTCTCCTGTTCATTGATGGCGAGAGCGAGCTTCCGGTTGTCGATCGTTTAGGCTTTGCTTCTGATGCCGAGGACTTTATCCGTATCTGTTCGGGTTTGGGTCTTGAGATGTCCGAGCGCACAGCCCATCGCATTTTGGCAGGGCAGATTAAGCCCGTTCGCGGTGTGACCGCGCGTCTGCTGCGCGAGCGTGATTCGTCCTCGCATGCGCCGGCTCCTGTCGATCTCGCGAAGGATCGTCGCGGGCTACGTATTGCCAAGGATGACATGGCACAGTTTTCGCGTGCTGTGGAGCGCGACTTTAATGACCTTGCTGCCCGGTACTATCTCAACCTTTGCGGCGACCCAAAGATTCGTGTTTCGCGTGATCGAATCACCGTGACCTTTGATCTTACCAAAGAGGAATAGTGCCTTTACCGAGTCCACTCGGTACGATACAGTTATTGCAGTTAAAACGTACTTTTAAATGCAGGAGTTTCTTCATGGATTGCCTGAAGGTATCAAGCAAATCATCGCCCGCGTCCGTTGCCGGCGCCATCGCCGGCATGGTCAAGGATGGTGTACCCGTCAACATCCAGTGTGTCGGTGCCGGTGCCGTCAACCAGGCCATTAAGGCCGTTGCTATCGCGCGCGGTTTTTTGATTCCAACTGGTTTTGATATTTCCTGCGCGCCCGTGTTCTCCGACATCCTCATTAACGGGGAGTCGCGCACGGCCATCCGCCTTTCTATCTATGTTCACCAGATCAATCGAGCTGCTATGGATAACGTCGTCATGGATGATGTTAAGCCTGTGGCATAGCTTCTGCTTGCCTCGTTTCGCTCCCCATCGTTAGGACTTATGCACATGGACCAGCGTTCCGTACGCGATATTCTTACCGGTAAAACCTACTTTATCCGCACCTTTGGCTGCCAGATGAATCAGCACGACTCTGAGCGCGTGAGCGGTCTGCTTGATTCGTATGGCTGCCTCATGGCGCTCGATCCCGCGTATGCCGATATCGTTGTCTTCATGACGTGCTGCGTGCGCGAGGCCGCCGATACTCGCCTGTACGGTCAGTGCAATTCCTGCAAAAGCCTGCCGCCTTCGCCTTCGGGCAAGCGTGTGGTTGCCGTTGGCGGTTGCATCGCGCAGCGCGATGGCGAGGGCCTGCTCACCAACGTCGATAACGTCAATGTCATCTTTGGCACGCATTCCATTGCACATGTGGCCGAGCTCATTGCCGAGGCGTTCCTTGATGGTAAGCGTCATATCCGCACCAATGAGCATGAGGATACGGATGCCATGAGCATGCCGTGGCATCGCGAGACTCAGTATCACGCCTGGGTGCCCATCATGACGGGCTGCAATAATTTCTGCACCTATTGCATCGTGCCGTACGTGCGCGGTCGCGAAAAGAGCCGCCCCTTCGAGGAGATTGTCGACGAGGTGACCGGTTTGGTGCGCCAGGGCGTGCGTGAGATTACGCTGCTGGGCCAAAACGTTAACTCATATGGTCGCGATCTGTTTGGCAAGCCGCGTTTTGCCGATCTGCTGCGTGCCGTGGGCGATACGGGCGTGGAGCGCATCTTCTTTACGTCTTCGCATCCCAAGGACCTGTTGCCCGAGACCATCGACGCGATGGCCGAGACGCCTGCCGTTATGCCGCAGCTGCACTTGGCCGTCCAGTCCGGTTCGACGCGGATCCTCAAAGAGATGAATCGCCGTTATACACGTGAGGACTATTTGGGCCTGGTCGATCGCATTCGCAACCGTATGCCCGATATCGCGCTCTCGACTGACATTATCGTTGGCTTTCCGGGCGAGACTGAAGAAGACTTTGAGCAGACGCTCTCACTTGCCGAGACGGTCCGCTATGCTCAGGCCTATACCTTCATCTATTCCAAGCGCGCCGGTACCCCGGCCGCCGAGATTGACGATCCTACGCCGCATGAGGTTATTCTCGAGCGTTTCAACCGCCTGGTTAAGGTTATCGAGACCACGGCACATGAGTATAACCAGGGTGAGCTTCATACTGTGGTGCCGGCGCTCATTGAGGGCACGAGCAAGAAGAACGATGCGGTCCTGCTGGGCAAGAGTCCCAAGAATCAGACCGTGCATGCGCCTATCCCCGAGGGTTACAGCATGGATCAGCTTGTTGGCAAGATCGTTGATATTGACGTTGACGTTGCCAAGACCTGGTATTTGTCCGGCTCCGTTGTGGGCGAGCCGCGCTAATGGTTTCTTCCGGGGCAGGTCTTTCCGCCGTTGCGATCGTCGGTCCGACGGCGGTTGGTAAGAGTGATGTTGCCGACCGTTTGGCCGCTCGTCTTTCGTCCGAAGTGCTGTCGTGCGATGCGATGCAAATCTATCGCGGCATGGACATCGGTACCGCAAAGATGACGCCCGATGAGTGTACGGCGCCGCTGCGTCTCGTCGACATTGTAGAGCCGGGTGTGGCATATTCTGCTGCGCTTTATCAGGCTGACGCTCGCGCGCATGTTGAACGTCTCCTTGGTTCGGGTCGCCTGCCGGTTTTTTGCGGAGGTACGGGGCTGTATCTCAAGGCCGCCCTCGATGAGATGGATTTTCCCTCGGGCGAGCTTGTGGACGATCGTCGCGCGGGGTATCAGGAACTTGCCGAGCGCATAGGCGAGGAAGCGCTGCACGCGCTGCTTGCCGAGCGTGACCCCGAGTCCGCTGCGGTCATCCATCCCCATAATGTTCGCCGTGTGATTCGCGCGCTCGAAATGCACGATGATGGCGTTTCCTATGCGCAACAAAAGTCGCAGTTTAGTGTTCCGCGCGAGCATTATCATGCGTTATGGTTTGGCCTGACGCGAAATCGCGAGGTGCTCTATGAACGCATTAACCTACGTGTCGATGTGATGTTTGAGCAGGGTCTTGTCGATGAGGTCCGCGGTCTTATGGACCAGGGGCTGGGAGATGCCCTGACGTCGATGCAGGCAATTGGCTATAAAGAGATCATCGATGCTTTCAATGGTGTGATGAGCATGGATGAGGCTCGCGAACTCATTAAGATGCGTTCGCGTCGTTATGCCAAGCGTCAGCTTTCGTGGTTTAAGCGCGATGACCGTATCGTGTGGTTCGATATGGACGAGTTTACGATCGATGAGGTCGTTGAGGATATCCTGCATCGTATTGAGGCTGCCTAATGGCCCGTTTCCCCCTTGTTCCCACTGCACCCGAGCCCGAGCGTGCCATATTAGTTGGTGTTGAGTGGCGCGACAATGCATGGCCGCTCGATCGCTCGCTTGATGAGCTGGAGCGTCTTGCCCACACAGCTGGTGCCCGGTGCGTGGCACGCTTGTCGCAGCGTTTGGTAAAGCCGTATCCTAAATCGTTTATCGGTTCCGGTAAGGTTGAAGAGCTGTGCGGCCTGGTGCATCGCATGGATGCCGATGTCGTTATTTTTGACGACGACCTGACCCCCTCGCAGCAATCCTATTTGGAGAAAGCCGTGGGCGAGCCGGTAAAGATTATCGATCGCACAGCACTGATCCTGGATATCTTTGGCCTGCATGCTCAGACGCGTGAGGGACGCCTGCAGGTACAGCTGGCACAGCTTCAATATTTGTTGCCTCGCCTGCGTGGCATGTGGAGCCATCTCGCCAAGGAGCAGACGCGCGGCGGCATCGGCTCACGTTTTGGTCAGGGCGAAAGTCAGCTCGAGGTCGACCGTCGCCTCATTCGTAATAAGATCGCTGCGCTTCGTCGTGAGCTCAAGCAGGTTGAACAGCGTCGCGATGTTCAATCCAAGAGTCGCATTGAGTCACCGGCGTTTCGCGTCGCGTTAGCCGGTTATACCAATGCCGGTAAATCGACGTTACTCAATCGTCTGACCGGCTCTACGGTACTTTCGCAGGACAAGCTGTTTGCTACGCTCGACCCGACGACGCGTTCGTATCGTCTGCCCGGCGGTCGCGGCATGACGATTACCGATACCGTCGGCTTTATTCAAAAGCTGCCGCATGGTCTGGTCGATGCCTTTAAATCGACGCTGTCCGAGGTTTTGGGTGCCGATCTAATTCTCAAAGTCGTAGATGCGTCTGACGAGGACTATGAGCGGCAGCTGGAGGCTGTCGACCGCGTGCTTGATGAGATCGGCGCCGGAGAGCGTTTAACGCTGACCGTATTCAATAAAATCGATCTTCTCGATAGCGTTGATCGATTGAGTTTCAGTCGTCGTTATCCCGAAGCCGTGCTGTTCTCGGCCCAGACGGGTGAGGGACTCGACGATCTCGTCGACCGCATTGCTCGTGAGGCAGCTGCCACCGATGTGTTGCTCTCCGCTGATATTCCGTATCGCGAGGGCGCTCTCATCACGCTGGTGCATGAGCAGGGCACCCTTCTGCATGAGGAATATCTCGAGGACGGTGTTCGCATTGTGGCGAAGTTGCCGGCTCGCATTGCACCGCGGCTCGAGCGTTATCGCACCGAGTAGACGATCTCCAAAATGCCCAGAATGATGGGCTGATGCAGCAGATAAAAGGGGAGAGCGTGACGTCCAAGGCTGGCGAGCGCCGGCAGGGGGTTGGCGTAGGCCCAGCTTGGGGTGGGATGTTCGCATCTTTGAGCGGTGCGCGCAGCAAAGTATCCTGTGAGATACATGAATATGAACGGGATGATTGGATAATAGTCGCCTGAAACAAATCGGGGGCCGGGAAATCCTAGCCACGCCAAATAGGGGAATGAATAGGTCGATTTCGGGATGCCCCATGTCGCCGCGAAGAGAGCGAGGCATATCGCAATGCCCCACGTGCTGGGCACTTTCTTAAGCATCGGTCGTGCTACGGCTGTCACAGCGGTACACGCCGCCATGCAATAAATGATGCCAAAGTTCACTGAATCGTCGACCGATACGAGCGTTGTTGCGATCCAGACGACCAAAGCTGCGGCAGCGTACTTGGCCGCTCGTTTGGCATTGTTGCGTGAGAGCGTGCACATCCAACCCGCGATAAACAAAAATACCCAGCTGATGCTGGCGCGCCAGATGTCTTGAAAGACGGTCTGAGTAAACCAGGGCATATCCCAGCCGTACAGGTAGGCGAGATCGTAGCAAGCGTGAAAACCTGCCATTGAAATCATCGTAAACCCGCGGACGGTATCAAAGATGGTGATGTGTTTTTGCATTACGAGAACCGGCGCATCAAGCCGACGACTTTGCCCAGGATAACGGGATTTGTTGCATAGATAGGCTCCATGGTGTCATTCTCGGGCTGCAGGCGTACGCGTCCCTGCTCCTTGTAGAACGTCTTGACGGTCGCTGAACCATCAATCATGGCCACGACAATTTCGCCGTTCATGGCACTTTTTTGTTCACGGACGATGATGTAATCGCCATTGAAGATGCCGACATTGATCATTGAGCTCCCATGCACCTCAAGGATAAAGGAACCCTGATCAGTGGCGATTTCGGTCGGGATAGTAAATGTGTCTTCGATATTCTGTTCGGCCAGAATGGGGATCCCAGCCGCGACTCGACCAACGAGCGGTAGCGAGACCGTCCCGCGAGGTGCGGTGGGCTCGTCAGATTTAGAAATTGAGACAGAGGAACCGTCCTCGTTAAAGAGTTCCAGGGCGCGCGGTTTGGTGGCATCGCGCTTGAGTAGCCCGCGCGCCTCCAGGGCAGATAGATGGGCATGCACGGTGCTGGGGGAGGAAAGGCCCACGGCAGAAGCCATCTCGCGCACGCTGGGCGGATAACCCTTCTCCTGCTGATATTCCTTGATGAAGTCGTAAATTTGCTGCTGACGCTTGGTAATTTTGCGAGCCATCAGGGCATCCTCTCTACCAATGTCAAACAAATGTTCGAATTTTGCTTGACAGGAACAACTGTTCGAAGATAATAATAACCGAACATTCGTTCTTGCGCTAGACATTTTTGTCCGCGCGGCTTGATAAAACTGTTCTCAGCAAAACACGCGAGAGGAGAACATGATGAACGCAACGAATATGGTCCAGGGAAACCTCGCCCTTAAGCTCGAGACGCCTGCAGAACCCACTTTTACGGTTGTTCAGGGTGGCCGCTCCGGCTTTCAGCCTTTGACCGTAAAGCCTGCTCGCAATCAGCGGGCTGTAGTCGCGCCGGCCCGCGTTGCCCTGAAGGTTCCGACGATCGTCGCCGTTGCCGTTGCGCTTACACTCTTCTTTGTCCTCGCTACGTCGGTCTTTAGCGCTCGTCACGCCGCGTATGCCGAGTCCGTTTCCAACGTTACCTATGAGACCATTCGCGTTCAGCCTAGCGATTCTCTTTGGTCGCTTGCCGAGGAATATCCAATCGAAGGCCTTTCCACGCAAGAGACTTCCGACATAATCCGTAACGTCAATCATCTGGAGCACGGTTCGCTCGCCGCCGGTGCGCATCTTAAGGTTCCTGCTCGTTCGTAATCATTATCGCGCTGCGCATGGTACCCTTGTTATCGTTTAAGAGGAGGTACTATGCGCTGTCCCAAATGCGGCAAGGCACATACCCGCGTCGTTGATTCCCGTATGCAGGAGTCAAATAACACCATTAAGCGCCGTCGCGAATGTTGCTCGTGTAACTACCGCTTTACAACGTTTGAGCGATGCGAAGACCCAATTGAGGTCATTAAGTCGGACGGAACTAAGCAGCGGTTCGATCGCAATAAGCTGCTCGTCGGCTTGATGCGCGCCACCATCAAGCGCGATATCGACACTAAGAAGCTCAATGAGATTATCGACGATATCGAGGTCGAGCTGCGTTCTCGTACGCTGACGGCCGTCACGTCCCATGAGTTGGGTGACATGGTGCTCAAGCGCTTGGCCAAGATCGACAAGGTGGCGTACATCCGCTTTGCCTCGGTCTACCGCGATTTCAAAGACGTCGATGAGTTTCTGCAAGAGCTCGACAAGCTAAGGTGATTCCATGTCCAACATTACCGTCACCATAAAGCGTCTCGACCCCACCGTCGAGCTTCCCAAATACGCCCATCCCACTGATGCCGGCTTGGATTTGCGCTCCAACGAGGACTGCGTCCTGAAGCCCTTCGAACGCCGTCTGGTCTCTACTGGGCTGGCTATCGCCCTGCCCGATGGCTACGCCGGCTTCGTCCAGCCCCGTAGCGGTCTCGCCATCAAGCAGGGCCTGTCTATAGTCAACACGCCGGGCCTCATCGACGCCCACTACCGAGGAGAACTCAAGGTTATCCTCATCAACCTGGATCCCTCCAATAACATTCAAATCAACAAAGGCGACCGCATAGCCCAGCTCGTCATCCAAGAAGTCCCTACGGTCAACCTCATAGAAGTAGAAGAACTAGACAAAACCGACCGAGGCAACGGAGGCTTCGGCTCCTCCGGCGTCGCCTAGGGGCGCTCGTATCCCTCCCGCCCGCCTCTCACACATATCATTCCATGCTCAAACATTCTCGCTTCGCTTCGCTCGCTGCGAAACTGCGCGTGGAACGATATGTGTGAGAGGCGGGCGGGCGGCTACTCGCTTGAAACAATATTTACTTTTCTAGTAAGCCGACGCTACAAAGGGACCGTCCCCTTGTAGCGTCGGCTTACTGTATTTATATTTTCTGGTTCCCCTTTGCAGATTTTACTGGTGGGGAATCTGGTATAGCTGCTAGTACGTTAACGCAGCTAGCCTGCGGGAGGCCCTATATATCGTCCCGCGCGCAGTTTCGCAGCGAAGCGAGAATGTTTGAGCACGGGATGATATATAGGGCCTCCCGCAGGCTAGCGGACATTAAGACCCTAGCGAATATGCGCGGGTTTATCGCCCCAGTAGAAGCGGCAGAAGGCTCGTTTGCGCTTTTGGGGTTTGCCTACGAGCTCCATGGTTGCGATGGCTATGTCTTCGGCTGCGTGGGGGCGGCGTAGTACTTCGCCGTTGATGAGTAGGGCTTTGAGTGATTCGGGATGGTCGTGCAAGTGACGTAGGGTTACGATGAGTTCTCGTGCGGTGGTGACATGCATGCTGGCGCCCATGCCGGTGAGCATCGTGGTGTTGGCCTTTTCCTGACCGTATGATTTGCCCAGTAGGATCATCGGCAGATGCGCGCACAGGCACTCGGTGACGGTGAGCCCGCCCGATTTGAGGATTGCCAGGTCGCAGCCGTGCATGAGGGCCGCCATGTCATCTACGTAGTCCAGTACCGTCACGTTGTCGAGCTTCATGGCGTCGAAGAGCGTTTTGAGTCGGTTGGCGTATTCCTTATCCTTGCCCGGTAAAAAGACAAAGTGCATGTCCTCAAAGCTGCGTAAGAAGGGGAGCGTGTGGTCCATCGCGGCACGGAAACGCACGTATGGTTGGGGCAAACTGGCGCCGGCCATCACCAATACGACGGTTTTGTCTATGGGGAGATTGAACTTGCTGAGCTCATCTTCGCGTTTGTAATCTGAATCGAAACCGGCACGAATGGGAATGCCCGTTATGCGGATCTTTGACTCGGGAACCTTGCGCGGGCGCAGCGTTTCGGCCATAAACTCGTTGGCTACGCAGAATAGGTCGGTGTCCTTGTGGGGCCAAAAGCCTTCAACTTCATAGTCTGTTGGTACGCAGATGACCGGATAATCGATACCCGTAATTACGCGGGCGCCCACGGCAACATTGGCCGCTGTGATGTGCGTTGCGACCACGGCTATAGGCCTGCGGCGACGAATATATTCGTTGAAGGCGGGGAACATAATTCGTGACCATGCTGTGCCGCCGCCCCAGAGCAGATGTCCTGTAAGCGTATATCGCCAGGTCAGGTCGTAAATGGGACGCGTGGCGCCGGTAAACGACGCTGCTGTTTTATTACCATCGAACCTAATGCGTCCAAAATCAAGGATATCTAGGACTTCGATCTCAATATCCTTAGGGATTCCCTTGGTGCCGCGGATAAGGTCAAATGCTTGTGCAATCGCGTTGGCGGCGGCTTTGTGGCCCGATCCAACCGATGCGTGCACAATGGTTACCAGGGGTTTTTGTGCAGGTGAAACGGTCATTTGCTCCGGTTGGGGAGTGGCTTGCATGGGCAGGGGAGCGCTATTGCTCGTCTGCGTTTGATCCATCGATAACTCCCCTTCAGCTTTGTTACGCGATTTATCATTGTAGTGCATGAGTGTCATGTTCACGTAAATTTGGGTATGAGCGCAAAGAACGACAACGTTTCGACGAGAGGATTCTTCATGACTACCGATCAGCCGATTGATGTTGCGATTATCGGTGGAGGCCCCGCGGGCTATGCTGCCGCCATTTACGCTGCGCGTGCCAACCTGACGACGACCGTGATTGAGCAGGGCATGTCGGGTGGACAGATCGCCACGACCAATGAAGTCGAGAACTATCCGGGCATTCCGCTCTTGAGTGGCGCCGAACTCGGCGAGCGTTTTCAGCAGCATGCAGAGGGCTTGGGAGCTCAGGTCGCATGGAGCATGGTTACGGGTATCGATTACGATGCCGATGCAGCGCTGTTTACGGTGCATCACGATATGGGCGATACGCTGGCCTCGAGCGTTATCGCTTGCATGGGTGCCACGCCGCGATCTGCTGGTTTTGTTGGCGAGGATACGTATCGCGGTCGTGGCGTTTCATATTGCGCAACATGTGACGGTATGTTCTTCCGCGGCAAACAGGTCTTTGTCATCGGCGGCGGCAATGCTGCCTGCGAGGAGGCTCTGTTCCTGTCAGATATTGCCAGCAGTGTGACCATCGTGCTGCGCCGCGACCAGTTTCGTGCGCCTGATGGTGTTGTCCAGAAAGTACTCGCAAAAGACAATATTACAGTTAGGTACCAAACTAGTATTGTGGAGCTATCGGGCGAAGCCATGCCAACGACGATTACCTTTAAGGACAATGCATCCGGCGAGACTCATACCGAGTCATTTGAGCCTGGCTCGTTTGGCATTTTTGTCTTTACCGGCACGCAACCCCATACCGAGCTTGTTGAGCATCTAGTTGATCTGGCGCCTGATGGCGGCATTCTGACTGATGAATCCATGTCGACCCGCACGCCAGGTCTATTTGCTGCTGGTGACATCCGTTCCAAGCGCTTACGTCAGGTTGTGACCGCCGTTTCTGACGGAGCCATAGCAGCAACCAGCGCATACGCATTTCTGCGCGGATAAGTACGATAATATATCTTATGTAAGGTTGTTATCAATTAACTAAATGGCGGGATGATGCATCAGTGCACTGTCCCGCCAATTTTCTTGCCGGCTATGTGGTATGCAAAACTAGATAACGTAGAATACAATATAGAAAATGAACGGAGGACCTTTATGAATCACGTTAAACACGTTATTCCGATGTCTGATTCGTCGGTCAGCATTAAGCCTGAGGATATTCAGCCCACTGTGCTGCCCGATGCATTTATTCAGTCCGATACCGTGCGCAAACTTAATACGTTGAGTCTGCCGCGCTATAACCAGTTGCCCAATGTGACGCTCTACCGCGACCAGGTTATTGAGTATGTTGCGCTGTGGATGGAGCCGCTGTCCATTTGCGTTGAGCAGCCTGTCATTACGCCATCGATGATCAATAACTACGTGAAGGTCGGCCTGGTGCCTGCTCCGGTCAAAAAGCAATATGGCCGCGAGCAGATTGCCCGCCTGATCGCTATCTGCATCTTTAAGCAGGTGCTACCTATTGCTGCGGTGCAGGCACTCTTTAACATTCAGCGTTTGAGCTACGATGCCCCGACGGCCTTCGATTATGTGGTCGATCAGCTCGAGGCATCGATTCGTTCGGCGTTTTCCGTCGAGCAGACGCCGGTTCCCGATACCGCGCATCAGGTAACGCGTGAGTCGCTGCTTGTACGCAGTGCGGTATCGTCCTTCGTTTCGAAGGCTTACCTGATGAGCTATCTCAAGTTCAACGGGTTTAATAGCTAGCCGACGTATAAAACTGGCGGGACAAAGAGCCATCTGCCGCTTTGTCCCGCCAGTATTTTTGCTTGGTTGGACTTTATTTGCCCGAAGCTACGCCCATGCCGTAGCCGATGATGAGGCCGTGCATCTCGGCGTAATAGGAATCCAGGCCGTTGCAGGGCATGATGATGGTCTTGGAGCCGGGCCAATGCTCAATAATGCGATCGGCCAACGCCTGGGCGCTCGATGCGTTCTCCACATGGTCGATGACGACCTCGCCTCCCGTAAAACCCTCGGCTTCCATGGTGTCGATGATCTTGTTGAGCATCTTCTTTTCGCCACGCGTGTGCCCGACGAGTTCGATTTTACCGGCCTCACTCGCCGTGCCCAAAATGCGGATATTGAGCTTGTTGGCAATGACGCCGGCTGCCTTAGGGATACGTCCGGCTTTGGCGAGATTTTCGTAATTGCACAAGCTGAAGAGGATTTTGCTGTTCTGTTCAAGGCTATCGAAGCATGCGCAAGCATCCTCGAATGAGACATTCGGATTGCTTGCAAGATAGCGGTCGAACAGCAAGAAAATGAGGTCCATTTTGCCGCCAGCTGCGCGTGAATTGACTAGATGAATCTGTCGGTCGGGCTCCTCGGCAAGAACCATATCGCGAGCCGTGGCTGCCGCGTTGTAGCTGCCCGACACGCCCTCAGAGATCGGCATGCAGATGGTCTTGTCTGCCAATTTGAAGAGCTCGGCCCACTCCCCTACGCTGGGGCAAGCGCTCGAAGAAGCGTTCGTCTCCGCCTGAACAGCGCAGTTGAGCTCATGCACATCGAGCGAAAGGTCATCGACGAATTCACGCTCCCCCACTCGAATTTTGAGGGGCGCAAATGCAAAGGTGGTATGGGGCGCGGTCGGTTGCCAATCGCGGAGGTTACAGCTTGAATCGGAGATAAGTGCCCAGCTCATAGAGGGTCCTTTCTAATTGTTCCCATTCAATTATAGCCATCTTGCAAATTGAATGTACGGCTATCTAGTTTTGAATACTAGATAGCCGTACAAGATTAGAGAAAAAAGAATGGACCTCGCGACTTAAAGCCACGAGGTCCACATTCACACGCTGTGTAAGATGATTTAATAGCGCACGAAGATGTAGTTATTGTTCATGCCAGCGGCAACGGAGCTGATGATAACGCCCGTCTTGTAGTCGGAAGCATGGATCATCTGGCCGTTACCAATGTAGATGCCGGTGTGGTAAGAGTTAACCACGACGTCACCAGGCTGGGGATCGGACACGCGGGTCCAGCCCATAAAGGTGCCCGTGGTGCCAAGGCGGCAATAACGGCCGGTGAGGCAGTAGCTTACAAAACCGGAGCAGTCAAAGCTGTTCGGTCCAATGCCGCCCCAAGAATAAGCATAACCGAGCTTGCTGTAGGCGCGCGAAACAACGGTACCACCGTCAACGGACTGGCTCGGTGCGGAAGGCGTCGGAGCCGGAGCGGGCGTCACGGGCTGCGGCGTGGGGGCAGGAGCGGGCGCAGGCGCAGGCGTATTGCCCCCACCATTGTTGGTCGTGCCGCCGCCATTATTGGTGTTCTCGGTCGTACCGGCGGTGTCGTTGCTCACCGTGGCCTTTTCGGCGGTGCTGGCGTTGATACCGGCCTGCAGCGCGGCGTTGGCCTCGGCCTCGGCAGCAAGCTCGGCCTGCAGCTGTGAATCCAGGGAGTTCACGACACTCTGGGCCTCAGCCTGCTGGGCATTGAGCTCGTCGACCTTCTTTTGCGTGGCGGCGACGTTCTTCTCCTGCTCGGCTTGCTTATCGGTGAGCTGCTGCTTAAGGTCCTTGACATCCTGAATGGTCTGGGCCTGCTTGTCGGAAACCTTGCCGTAGTAGAACAGACGATTGAGCATGTCGCCCAGATCGTCGACGCCTGTCAGAACTTGAAGGAGACTCAGGCCACCGGTCTTGTACTCACCGGCAACGTAGCTCGAAAGCTTTGCCTGGCCCTCGGCAATCTCTTGCTGCTTTTGCGTAATCTCGCCTGCAGTCTGATCAAGCTCCTGCGTCTGTGAGGAGAGCTCTTCGTGAATTTGCTGGGTTTGGGTGCCAATCTGCTCGAGCTTGGTACGAGCAGCGGCAAGGTCGGATGCGGTATCGGCGTAGGCAGGAGCCGCGAGGCCCAGGCCCAAAACACAAGCGAGGGTTGCCGTAGCAGCGCAGCGTGCCATGTTTCTGTGCGTGTTTGCTGTGCGCATGTAGCTTCCTTTCCGGTATCTAAGGGTAGCGGCTAGTCCACCGTTACCAGGCTAAAGAGCTCAACGTCCTCATTAGAAGGCGTGAGCTTCTTGCGCGGGTTGAGAAACGCAAGCTCAAGGATACAACCGTAGCCCACAAGCTTTGCGCCCATATCTCGCACCAGTTTACCTGTTGCCTCGACGGTTCCGCCCGTCGCGACCAAGTCGTCCAGAATCAACACGGTATCTTTAGAGCTGATAGCATCGGCGTGGATCTCGATAGAATCCGTTCCATACTCGAGCTCGTAGCTCTCGCTCACCGTCTTGCGCGGCAGTTTACCCGGCTTACGTGCGGGAACAAAGCCAGCGCCCAGGGCGACGGCCACGGGCACGCCCACCATAAAGCCACGAGCCTCGGGACCCACGACCTTGGTGATTCCCATGCCGGCAAAGTGCTCGGCGAGGGCATCGGTCATGGCTTTGAGCGCCTCAGGATTGCCAAAGAGCGGCGTGATGTCTTTAAAGATGACTCCGGGCTCGGGATAGTCGGGGATGTCGACGATTTGAGATTCGAAGTCGTACATTGCATGACCTTTCAATGGGTTGCCGGATAAGCGGCAGCTGTTATTTGCCCGCGGTGGCGGTGCCGGATTGCGAAGGGGCGACGACCTTGAGCGGCTTTACGAGAGAATCCTCGTGCGAAGCCGGCGCGGCTGTCTCTTCGTTTTTGGCCTTGGTGGACTCGGAGCGAGTAATTTCCTCATCGAGTGCATCGATGTCGGCGTCCTCGACCACGGCGTTGAGCGACTCAAAAACGCGGTTCTTGAGCAGCGCAGTGTGTACACCTTCCGTCAGGTCGTGAAGCTTCTTAAACGCACGCTCGAGCTTGGCGTCGCGCTCGTCATCGGAGGTATCCATTCCGAGCATGCTCACGAGCACCTGCTCAAACATCGAGGACTCGCGGTTGGCGGAAGACACGTACTGACGCAGGTTGCGCGGCTCGATATGGAAGCGTGACAGCTCGGAGCAGTAGCGGACGATCGGGAAATCGCGACCATCGACGAGCTCACGATTCTGCGGACTCTTGATGATGCGAATGAGGTCGTTCTCGGCAAGCGATCTGATAAACGAAATCTCGACGCCCAGCATATCGGGAATGGTCTCGATGGGATGCAGCTTTTGCTTAGTCTCCTTGGGCTCCGTCTTGAGCGGAACATCGGA
The DNA here is from genome assembly GCA_902489965.1 of uncultured Collinsella sp. Lineage (GTDB taxonomy): Bacteria > Actinomycetota > Coriobacteriia > Coriobacteriales > Coriobacteriaceae > Collinsella. Next base: position 2,949 of record CABUCA010000018.1, on the reverse strand, counting down.
CAGCAAGCCCACCTCGTAGGCGAGCGTTGACAGGTCCGTGGCGTTTTCCAAGCGCTGCTTAATCACGTTGAGCGGCATGTAGCGAGTCTTCTGCAAGTGCAGAATGACCTCCAGGCGATCAACGTCCTCCTTGGAGTACTGACGGTATCCCTTAGGCGTACGATGAGGGGTAATGAGCCCCTCATCCTCTAGAAATCTAATTTTTGAGTTCGAAAGATCGGGGTATGCGCCTCGAAGTAGGTTGACGACTTGGCCGATACTCAGATAGTTGCGTTCGGCCATGCCCTACTCACCGGTTTCGATGCGCTCCGGCGTGCTCTCGTGGTAGATGAGCGTAAACGTACCGATCTGGACGGAAGAACCGTCGTGCAGCGGGGCTGAATTGACGATAGCACCGTCGACCCAGGTGCCATTGAGCGAGCCCAAGTCCTCGATTCGAGCGCCGAGGCCCTCGCGGATAATGCGCGCGTGGCTGCGCGAAACGGTCATGTCATTGAGGAAGATGCCGTTCGCAGGATCGCGGCCGATGGTGGTCACGTCGTCCTCGAGCTCAAAGGCGGCACCAGTCTGCGGACCCTTGACGATGGACAGAACGGGGGCGGTGATGCGCACGTTGGCCATGAGGTCGGGAACGGTGACGTCGCTTGAAGGCACGCGGAATACGCAGGTAGCGTCAGCAGTCTTATCATTCTGAGGCATATTGTTAACCATGTTGTCCATGACAACCCCTAACTTATCGCGGACGTGCCGCAAATAATGAACCGTACGTAATCATACCCCAACGAATCAGTCTTCGATTTCAGGGTTCAGAAAGTCGATGTCCTCGTCCTCGGGATGCGCGAGAGCCTGTTTAATGGCCACTCCGCCCTTAATGGAGTAGATGACAGCCGTGAGCATGGAGAAGATCACGCCGCCGTACACAAAGAAGATGCCGAGGGGCACCGAGCTTCCGTTGAGGCCCGGGAAGGCCGTGAGGGTTGAAGGTAAAAGATGCAGGCCGTCAATAACGGGGAAACCGAGCAGCATGAGCGAGAAGCCGGTCATGAGCAGCGCAGTGGCAATCTTTCCGGGAAAGACGACATCGATGGGGCGACGATGATAATGACGCACGATAAGCGTGCCGATACCCAGATAGATGTCGCGGCCAATAATGAGCACGCAGACCCAGATTGGCAGCTCTCCGCGAACCACCAGTCCCAGCACGCCGGTGAACAGCAGCGCACGGTCGCAAATGGGATCCATGACCTTACCGAGCCACGAGACCGTTTTAGTCATGCGGGCGATCTGACCGTCCATCCAGTCGGTGGAGGCGGCAACGGCGTAGATAACGATGGCGATGACGCGGTTGTTATCCGTCACAAATAGGTACAGAAATACCAGGGTGAGGATCAGGCGCGTAAAGGTGATGAAATTGGAGATCGTAAAGATCTTATTCGACGGGTAATCGGAAGTGCCGATAAGCTCCTTTTTGATCTTCTTTTTGATGCCCACAGGACTCCCCCGCTGGTTAACGACAAAACTTTCGATACTATACCCGTTCCGGCGATGTCTATCCAGCGCAGCCATAGAGAGTCCAGACATGTGGAGGATGGTTAGTCGTTGATTCTTCGTTGCTTTAAGCAATTGATTATTAAACAAAAAAGGTCAGGCACTAGGTGCCTGACCTGCAAACTTCTGGTCGGGACGACTGGATTCGAACCAGCGACCCCTTGACCCCCAGTCAAGTGCGCTACCAAGCTGCGCCACGTCCCGAAGCTTTTGTTTGTTGCTCTGCTCTCGCTCGCAACAGGGAGTATATTAACCCGAAACTTTAGCCTTGTGCAAGAACTTTTTTAAATATTTTGAAGCAAGTCCAAAATTGTATCTGCGAGCTGGGGTTTTGTTAGCACGGGAAGTTCTTGCGTACCCGCTTTACTCACGATCCAGGCCTTGTTGGTATCGGTTCCAAAGCCCGAATCGGCGCGCGAGACATCGTTGGCGATAATTACATCGCATCCCTTGCGGGCCAATTTGCGCTCAGCGTACTCGACAACGTTATCGGTCTCGGCCGCAAATCCGATCACGCATCGCTCGCCCTTCTGGTGTGAGAGCTCGGCCAAAATATCGACCGTTTCGACAAGCTCGATGCGATCCAAGCGTTCGTTGGACTTTTTGAGCTTATGGTCGGCAGGGGCCGCCGGGGTATAGTCGGCGACGGCAGCCGCACAAATGGCCGCGTCGGCCGCCTGGAAGGCGCTCAGGGCCGCTTGGAGCATCTCTGAGGCGGTCTGCACGCGCACGCACTCCACGCCGTGGGGCACATCGAGCGATGTCGGTCCCAACACGAGCGTGACTTCAGCACCGCGGCGAGCAGCCTCCCCCGCCAGGGCGATGCCCATCTTGCCCGACGACCGGTTACCGATGAAGCGCACGGGGTCGATCGGCTCGTGCGTGGGGCCAGCGGTGATGACGATGCGCTTGCCCGCCAGGTCCTGAGGCGCGGGGTTGAGCACCTCACAGACAGCCTCGACGATGTCCTCGGGCTCGCTCATGCGTCCCGTGTCCACGTCGCCGCAGGCAAGGTAGCCGCTACCGGGTCCCACCACATGGACACCGCGCTCGCGCAGCGTGGACATGTTGGCCTGTGTCGCCGGCGCCTTCCACATGCCGTTGTTCATGGCCGGCGCGATCACGATGGGTCGCGGCGTTGCCAGCAGCGTGGTGGAGATGAGGTCGTCTGCGATGCCGTTGGCCATCTTGGCGATGATATTGGCCGTCGCGGGCGCCACGACCACCAGGTCGGGCTCCTGTGCGAGCGAGATGTGGTGGATGGGGTCGGAGGGATCGTCGAATAGGCCCACAGCAACGGGCTCGTTGGTGAGCGCGCGGAAGGTGAGCGGGCCCACAAACTCGGTGGCGTGCTCGCTCATAACGACCTTGACGCGCGCTCCGCGCTTTTGCAGCAGGCGC
>CABUCA010000017.1 GCA_902489965.1 uncultured Collinsella sp. | reverse complement strand
CGAAGCCCGCGTTGATCGCCGCGGAGAGTGCCATGAACGAGGCGAGCCACGCCGTGGCAACCGCCGCGAACGCGTAGGCGAAGTAGCGCGCGATGACGAAGGAGAGCGGCATGCCCCCGCGACCTCGCGCCCCGGTCCTCAAAGCTGCCACTTGTACCCCATCCCCCAGACGGTCGCGATCGGATCGGCGCCGGCCTCGGAGAGTTTCCTCCGGGCGCGGCTGACCTGCATGGATATGGCCGCGTCGTCGGCGTCGCTCTCCCAGCCGAGCACCGCCTCGCGTATCTGCGCGCGGCTCATGACCTGCCCGGGGTGGCGGGCGAGGTACTCGCAGATGGCGTACTCGGTGGGCGTGAGCGGTACGGCCTCGCCGCCCACGGCGAGGCCGCGCGCCCCGAGGTCGATCCGCACCTCCCCGAAGGAGAGGGCGTGCGAGCGCGGCCGGCGCTCACGGCGTAGATGGGCCGCGACCTTGGCGCGCAGCTCCGCGGCCCCGAAGGGCTTGCGGACGTAGTCGTCGGCGCCCAGGCCGTAGCCGGCCACGGCGTCCTCCTCGGCCACGCGCGCGGTCAGGAATATGATGGGCCCGTCGAAGTCCGGGCGGATCTGCCGCACGAGCTCGAAGCCGTCGAGCCCCGGCATCATGACGTCGCAGAGCACGAGGTCGAAGCGCGAGAGGTCCATCCCCGGGACCGCCGTCGGGTCCGCTGCCTTGACGACCTCATGGCCGTCGCGGCCGAGGACGCGCGCGAGCGCGTCGAGGATCGCCCGCTCATCATCCACTGCCAGTATCCTCGCCATGTTCGACCTCCTGAAACTTCCGTCGGAATTGTACTAGCGCCGCGCTCAGCGGTCCAGAGCCCCGCGCGCAGCCGCGGGCGCCTCGGCCGCATCGCACGCGCGGTAGCGCACGCCCGAGCCGCCGCGCGCCTCGATCTCGAGCCAGCCCTCGCCGTCCGACTCCCGTCCGAAGAAGATGAGCTGGAGCTCTCGGACATTGCCCCTGTCGTCCGCCGCGTCCACCAGGTAGACGTAGTTCGCCCCCGCCCCGGTGGCGTCGGCGTAGGAGCTCGCGTGGCTACCGGGCTCGGGCGCGGGCGCCCACATGGTGATCTCAGGGTTGGGCAGCACGCGGTCGGCGATCGAGCGCAGCACCGACCCCCAGCCGGCGTCGAGCAGGGCATTCCCGCCCAGAACGAGCGCTGCGGAGAGGAGGACAAGCGCGACGGCGAACGGCTTCCTACGCATCTGCCCTCCCGTCCTCGAAGCGGCAGAACCAGGCGAGAAGGACGGCGTCGGCTGCCAGGGTGAGCACGAGGCCAGCGAGCGCAGTTGTGAGGAGAGGGCCCGCCGTGCGTGCGGCGTCGATGAAGGCCTCCACCCCGAGCGACCCTAGGCGCGCGGGCCAGGCGAGCGGCACCCAGTTCAGGGGCGTCGCCAGGGCACCGGTGAGCTCGCCGGTCATGAGGCCGTGCGCAAGTCCGCCCACTGAGAAGAACGCGAGGAGCATCCCCGCCGCGCCGGCACCGATGGCGGCGTTGCGGCCGAGGCGCAGGGCCACGCCGAGCCCCAGCGCGTAGAGGGGCAGGCTGCCCAGCACGATGCCCGCCCAGGCGGCCGCAAGCGGAGCGGGCCCGAGCGGCAGGCGCCCGGCGACGGCGAGCACGGCCCCGAACACGCCGAGCGCCACGGCCAGCGCGCCCGCGCCGAGCGCCGCAAGGGCGAGCAGCTTCGCCGCGACGGCGCGCCCGCGCGAGGGGACCGCCGTGAGGTTGGCGAGGCGCCCGGCAGCACGCTCTTCGTCCACGGCGAGTCCGCAGACGATGGCGGACATGAGCGGCATGAGGGCGCCGAGGAACTGGACGTAGGCGTCCGCGCCCAGCGCCGGGTCCCATCGGGTAACGGAGAAGTACTCGCCGCAGGCAAGACCGGCTGCCAGGCCGCAGACGAGGTGCACCGCCGTGAGCGGGGAGCGCGCCAGGCGCAGGGCCTCGGAGAGCAGGGCCCGCGGGAGAGTCATGCGCGGCGTCGGGTCGGAGAGTCGTGTCATGGCCATCATCTCTCCTCGGAGCGCGCGAACCAGGCCGCGCCCGCCGCCGTGAGCGCGGCGAACGCGAGCGCGCAGACCGCAAGGCCCGCCAGTGTGAGCATGCCGTCCGCCGTGAGCGCCCCGCCGAGCGCCATGTCCGCCGCGAGTGGCTCGCCGCTCGGCAGCACGGGGATGAAGCTCGTGGGGATGACCATGCTCGCCGACGGCGGAAAGAGCTGCGGCAGCGGCATCAGCGACCAGGCGAACCCACCCACGAGCTGCGCGGCGAGCGGGCAGAAGATGCCCGCGAGCATGCCGAGCCGCGCCGTGAGGAAGAGCCCTGCGGGGATCATCCACGCCGCGGTCACCGTGTTGGCGAGCGCGCAGAGGAGCATCGTGAGCGTGCCCGCGGCCGTGAGGCCCTGCGAGGAGAACGCCGAGCCCGCGAGGTAGATGCCGAAGACCACGAGGTTCGAGAGCGTGCAAAGCGCGAGGCACCAGAGCGCCTTGGCCCACCAGGCGCGCCTAAGCGGGAAGCCCAGGCCCAGAAGCCCCCGCATCCGCGTGCGCGCGTCCGCCCGCGCGACGCAAGCCACTACGAGCGAGAGAGCCACGGGCAGGAAGAGCGCGTACCAGTAGTTCCACGCGCTGAAGATCTGCACGCCCCGGTAGGGCATCGCGCCGAGCAGTGGCATCGGCAGCGCCATGAGCACGGCCAGGCGAACCGGTGCCGCGTGGCGCGACTTCAGGGCCTCGGCGCGCAGGCCCGCGAGCAGGCCGCCTTTCTCGCCCGTCATGCCGCCACCTCCCCGCGTGCTCGTCGCCCTTCCCGGCAGAAGCTCATGAAGAGTTCCTCGAGGTCCTGCCCGGGCCGAAGCGCATCCTCGTAGGCGAGGCGCCCCCCGCAGATGATGCCGATGGTGTCCGCCATCTGCTGCACCTCGGAGAGGATGTGGCTCGAGACGATCACCGTCGTGCCCGCCGCCGCGAAGCCGCGGATCTGGTCGCGCAGCTCCTCGATGCCGATGGGGTCGAGGCCGTTGGTGGGCTCGTCGAGCACGAGCAGGCGTGGCCGGGCGATCAGCGCCAGCGCGAGCCCCAGGCGCTGCCGCATGCCCATCGAGAAGCGCCCGGCGCGCTTCTTCCCGGTGTCCGCGAGGTCCACGGCGGCGAGCACCTCATCTACGCGGCTCTCGGGAAGGCCCAGCAGCGTGGTGCGCACGCGCAGGTTCTCGCGCGCGGTGAGGTTGGGGTAGAGCGGCGCCTCCTCGATGAGGCTGCCGATTGCGTAGAGGTCCTCGCGGCGCCAGGCGTGCCCGGCAAAGAGGATCTCCCCGGCCGTCGGCCGCAGCATCCCGCAGATCATCTTGAGCGTTGTCGACTTGCCGGCGCCGTTGGGGCCGAGCAGCCCGTACACCTCGCCCTCGCGGATATGAAGGCTCACGTCGGCCACGGCCTCCTGCGCCTGGTCGCCGCGGCCGAAGCGCTTGGTGAGCCCGCGCGTCTCGAGCATGTAACCCATGGGTTCGTCCTTTCTCTTCCGGGCGCACGGGCCGAGTCGCCGTGCCCGCGCGCCTTGCCTTTCGGGTTCACCATCCATGGTGGGGCGCGTTTCTAACGAAGCCGTAACGGCCGTTGGGCTCTTTTGGCGCCAGCCCTTCTCGACCTGTACGCCACTCATGGTATGTTTATCGCGATAACAAGGACGGAGGTGCCCGTGGCACGCAATAAGTACCCGGAGGAGACGGTCGAGAAGATTCTCGACGTTGCCGAGCGGCTCCTCGTGGAGCGCGGCTACGAGCACACCACGATGATCTGAAGAGCAATACGCTAAACCGAAAAAGGTAATCGAAGCCGCGCCTGTGGACTTATCGAGGGTCGAGATTCCCGCCCCATCCATCGGCACCCAGCAGAAGGTCGTCGACATCCTCGACCGCTTCGACACCCTAACGAAATCGCTCACCGACGGTATCCCTGCCGAGATCGAGGCACGCCGGGCGCAGTACGGGTACTACCGCGACCGCCTGCTCGACTTCCGAAACTAAGTGAGAATAAGTTATCGGTACGCTTTTTTATAAAATGTAAAAAAGTACCCCCATAACTGATAAAATTGACACTAAAAAAAGGGGGGTGCATCTTGCGTATATACCGACGTGAAAAGTATCTGAAGCAAATGCGTGGTTTCTACCACGATGACGGGATGATCAAGGTAATCACCGGTGTTCGCAGGTGTGGTAAATCCTGCCTCATGCAATCAATCGCAGGCGAACTTGTGGAATCCGGTGTAGCGAGCGACCACATCATCTATATCGACCTCGACTCACGGGAGAACAGGAAGGTCAAGACGACCGATGAGCTCGAAAATCTGATTGACATGTCGACCTCAGCAGACACTGAGGAGACGAAGTACCTCTTCATCGATGAGATTCAGAACGTAGAGGAATTCGAGCTGCTCATCAACGGCTACCGGACAGATGGCGGTTGGTCCATTTTCATTACCGGTTCGAATTCATATCTGCTTTCTGGGCAGCTTGTTACAAAGCTGACGGGTCGCTATATCGAGTTCGAAGTGTTCCCACTCGACTTTGCGGAATATATCGATATGAAGCGTTTTCTCGGCAAGCCTGTCAATGACGTTCTCGTAGGAGAGTTTACCGAGTACCTGACCCTTGGAGGATTTCCCAAAGCGTTGGAGTATGAGGGCGAGGATGAAAAGCGCACCTATATCAAGAGTGTTATTCATGAGATCTTTGAAAAGGACGTCAAACATTCGAACAAGATTAAGAATGTCTCGGTTTTCGATGCCGTCCAGACGTATCTCATCAACAACTTTGGTGCGCCGACGAACCTGAAGAACCTCCTTGCGTACTTTAATGATGTCGAGAAGATTCCCATCAAGCGCGAAACGCTCAATCGGTATATCCAGATTCTTGTTGACGCGAAGATCCTTTATCGCTGCTCGAGGTTCGATCTCAAGTCTCGGCGATCGCTTATCCGCGAAGAGAAGTACTACCTGGCTGATCCCGGCTTCTATTTCGCCATGAACACGGATGCGAGGATTAACTACGGGCCGGCGTTGGAGAACGTGCTCTACCTCTATCTTGCATCGCGCGGGTACGAGCTTTCTGTGGGCCGTATTGGGAAGCTCGAGTGTGACTTCATCGCTCGTAGGCGCAATGCTTACGCCTACATCCAGGTCTCTATGTCGATTGCCGACAGAGGCGTCGAGGAGCGCGAGTACAGGCCGTTCGGCCACATCAGGGATGGGTATCCGCGCTACTTGTTCACGCTTGATCCTCTATTGCAGGAGAGGGATGGCGTCAGGCACCTTAACATGGCGTCGTTTATGCAAGATGGCGGTGATCTTATTTGAGCGGCGGCCAGATTCTTTTGCTCCCTAGTGCGCAAACAGTGCGGGCATCAAATGGGGACCATTGCCTCACGTAGAATCGATAGATTGAAAACTTGTTTTGATGTTGACAGGCTTTTGACCAGTGGCTCCTATTACTAAGTGGAAGTAGCTGAAACGAGGCGACTGCATAGCTCCATCTGTTTTGGTTAAAACAAAAAATATGCCGCGCGCCTGCGGCATGAAGGAGGGAGATTCTTATGAATATCGTTGTATTGAGTGGTAGCCCGCGCAAGGGCGCCAATACCGACACCATGGTCGAGGCGTTTGCCGAGACCGCGCGTGAGGGCGGCAATACGGTCGAGGTCGTCCGTGTTGCCAGCAAGAAAATCGCTGGTTGCCTGGGGTGTCAGTATTGCTTCGCCCATGAGGGCACTTGCGTGCAGAAGGATGACATGGCCGACGTGATCGAGTCGCTGAAAGGCGCCGATATGGTTGTCTTCGCTTCGCCTATCTACTGGTTTGATATCACTGCGCAGGAGAAGGCCGCCATCGACCGCCTGTACGCCTTCGGTGCTACAGGCTTCCCGTTCACCAAGACGGCCCTTTTGCTCGATAGCCACAGCGAGGGCGTCTATGATGCGGCGATTGCTATGTACAGGGCCACATGCGCGTACTGCAAGTGGGAGGACCAGGGCATTGCCACCATTAGCGGCATGACCGAGCGCGACAGCATGGCCTCCTCGCCCAAGTTGGAAGAGGTGCGAGAGCTCGCTCGCAAGCTCGCCTAAGGACAAGAAGAACGCATGGCAATCGGTGTTGGTGGAAAATGCTTGCTATCCTTACCAAGAGGAATGCTGATTGTCATGCGTTGATGCTTCCGCGGACAATTCCGGCGTGCTAAAACGCCTTCTCGTTCAAGAATTCCCTGAACGCGGGAATGTCAAAGCCAACGAGACCACGCCCGCGCTCTCCAATGACGCCGTCCTCCAGGAGGCGGCGTTTGTATTGGCTTGCGTAGTTGCTGGCGACACCCATGCGTTTGGCTATCTCCGAGACCCTGCTGGGGCCAGAATCGGGCAGCATCGCGAGTAAAAACTCAATGTCTTTATCGGAAAGCTCCCGATAGGTCGTTTCGAGAGAAGCCCGACGTCATGCTTCTCGAGTTGCCTGAAGACGCCATTCATGCCCGTGCGCCAGTTACCCTGAATCTCCTGAGCATATGTCCAATCGATGCCGACTGGCTCAATCTGAACGCCGCTTATGCACGCGCGAGACTATGAGAGGCGGCTATCTGCCGCTTCTTTGGTTCGCTCGATAATATCTTCGAGCATGCCTGGCATGACGGAGACATTTGCTGCAATCCATGGTGGCCCCTTTGCAGGTTTTGCTAGTTTTTGCAACTTTTGCTAGTTTTTGCAAGTTTTGCTAATTTTTGCAAGTTTTGCTAACGGCTTAACATGTCTTGTGCCGCGGGATTGCAGGAGTGAAAAACGGGGATTCCTATTATTCCGACTACGTTGCAACGAGCGGGGCCCGGGGCGCGATGTTGCTGCGCTCCGGGCCCCGCTGCTTTGTAAAACCATGACGGTTTGGCTGCCGTCGTCCTAGTCAAACAGACTCGGCATGTCGTTTTCCTTCATGAGGGCACCGGCGGAGGGCAGACTCTGCGCGGTGAACTTCTCGGCCGAGACGCCGGCGCCAAGAATCTCCTCGGTTGTGCCGACGGTGGTGACCGAGCGGCCCTTCTTGGCCGTAAAGGCCTGGACACCCTGCGTGTTGGTAGTCGTCTTGGTCTTGAGCAACGAAGTGTTGAAGTTCATCAAACGATAGTCGCTCGAGACCAGCGCGAGGTCGCGATCTTCCTTGAGCACCTGGGCATACAGTAGCTTGCTGCCACCGTAGATGGCGTTCTTGAGGCGCTTGCGGTTGGTCTTGGTGACGTATCCAGAAAGCGCGACGCGCACCACGCGGCCGTTCTCAAAGACGAACAGCACGTCGGCCTTATAGTCCTCGGGGTCGATGACCCAGATGACGCTCTCGTCGGGTTCCATCTCAAGATCGGTCGGCAGGTACGAGCCCAGCTGGGCCGACTTGGTGTCCTCAAACGCCGCAACCTTGCACTTGTACACCTGGCTCTTATTGGTAAAGACCAGCAGCTCGTGGGTGTTGGAGGACGGGAACTCGATAAAGGGTTTGTCGCCGTCCTTGTACTTGAGTGTGGTCGCCTTCTTGAGCACGCGGTCCGTCATCTTCTTAAGGTAGCCATCGCGCGAGAGCATGATGGTGACCGGGTACTCCTCGACCTCGGGCTCCAAGCTTACCTCGATAACCTCATGGGGCTCGATCCTGCCCGTGCGGCGCGGCATCACGTACTTCTTGTTGACCGCGGCCAGCTCGTCGTTGATGACCTTCTTGATGTTCTCCTCGCTGGAGAGAATCTCCTCAAGCTCGGCAATCTCACCCTCAAGCTTGGCAATGTCCTTGGTGCGGTTGAGAATGTACTCTTCGTTGATGTTGCGGAGTTTAAGCTCGGCAACAAACTCGGCCTGGGTCTCGTCGATGTCGAAACCCTTCATAAGGTTGGGCACGACCTCGGCTTCGAGCTTGGTGCCGCGGATGATGGCGATGGCCTTGTCGATGTCGAGCAAGATTGCCTCGAGGCCGTGCAGCAGGTGCAGGCGCTCGGACTTTTTGCCCAGGTCAAAGTTAATGCGGCGACGCGTGGACTCAATACGCCACTTGACCCACTCGTGCAGAATCTGGCGCACGCCCATAACGCGAGGGTAACCATCGACCAGCACGTTGAAGTTGCACGAGAACGAATCCTGCAGCGTGGTCGAGCGATAGAGCTTGGCCATGAGCTTGTCGGGGTCGACGCCGCGCTTAAGGTCGATAGCGATGCGCAAGCCCGAGAGGTCGGTTTCGTCGCGGATGTCTGCGATCTCCTTGACCTTGCCCTCCTTGGAGAGCTTGACGATGCGTTCGATGATGACATCGGTCTTGGTGGTGTAGGGGATCTCGTAGACCTCGATGATGCGCTCTTCGGGAATCCAGCGCCAGCGGGAGCGGATCTGGAAGCTGCCAAGGCCGGTCTCGATAATCTTTTCCATCTCCTCGCGGCGGTAGATGATCTCGCCGCCGGTAGAGAAGTCGGGCATGGGCATATACTCGAGCAGGTCGCAGTCGGGATCCTGCAGGTAGTGCATGGTGGCGGTGCAGACCTCGTTGAGGTTGAAACCGCAGATGTCGGACGCCATGGCGACGCCGATGCCCTTGTTGGCCGAGACGAGGATGTTGGGGAACGTGGTGGGCAGCAGGCGCGGCTCCTTCATAGCGCCGTCGTAGCTGTCGACGAAGTCGACCGGGTCCTTGTCGATGTCCTTGAAGATCTCGGCGCTGATGGGGGAGAGCTTGGCCTCGGTATAACGTGAAGCGGCGTAGCTCAGATCGCCCGAATAGTACTTGCCAAAGTTGCCCTTCGACTCAACGAACGGCGCGAGCAGCGCTTCGTTGCCCGTCGCCAGGCGCACCATCGTCTCGTAGATCGCGGCGTCGCCGTGCGGGTTGAGCTTCATGGTCTGGCCCACGATGTTGGCGCTCTTCTGGCGCTCGCCCTTGAGCAGGCCCATCTTGTACATGGTGTAGAGCAGCTTGCGGTGCGAGGGCTTAAAGCCGTCGATCTCGGGGAACGCACGCGAGATGTTGACGCTCATGGCGTAGGGCATGTAGTTGACCTCGAGCGTCTGCGTGATCGGCTGGTCGGTGACCTCGGAGTGCAGGCCGATGACGTTCTCGGCGTTGACCTGCTTTTTCTTTGGCTGGTTCTTCGTCTTCTTCTTTGCCACAATATCCTCTTGAACTTCTTATGGGCCGTCGTTATCGATTTGCTGCTACTGCAGGTCCAGCTGGTCCAGGTATTCCTTGCCGTGCTCGGAGATGTGGCGCTTGCGGCCTGCCTCGTCGTTGCCCAGCAAAAGGTTGAACATGGTCTCCATCTTGGTGACGTCCTCGGGCTCCACCTTGATCAGGCGGCGCGTCTCGGGGTTCATGGTGGTGAGCCACATCATGTCCGGATCGTTCTCACCAAGACCCTTGGAGCGGTTGATGGAACACTTCTGGTCGCCGATCTCTTTGAGGATGCCGTTCTTCTCGAGCTCGGTGTAGGCAAAGTAGGTCTTCTCTTTGCAGTTGATCTCGTAGAGCGGCGACTCGGCGATATACACGTAGCCCTCGTCGATGAGCGTGGGCACCAGGCGATAGAGCATGGTGAGCACGAGCGTGCGGATGTGATAACCATCGACGTCGGCGTCCGTACAGATGATGACTTTGTTCCAGTTGAGGTTGTCCAGGTCGAAGGCACCGAGGTTCTTGATGCGCTTGTCTTTGATCTCCACGCCGCAGCCCAGCACGCGCATGAGGTCCATGATGATATCGGACTTAAAGATGCGCGGGTAGTCCTCCTTCAGGCAGTTGAGGATCTTACCGCGGACGGGCATAACGCCCTGGAACTCGGCATCGCGCGAGGTGCGAATGGCGCCTGCTGCCGAGTCGCCCTCTACGATGTAAATCTCGCGACGGCTCTTGTCCTTGGAGCGGCAGTCGATGAACTTCTGCACGCGGTTGGCCATGTCGGTCTTTTGCTGCAGGTTGGTCTTGATGCTCTGGCGCGTCTTCTCGGCATTCTCGCGCGAGCGCTTGTTGATGAGCACCTGCTCCATGATCTTGTTGGCGGCGTCCTTGTTCTCGATCAAGTAGGTCGAGAGACGCTCCTTAAAGAAAGCCGTCATAGCCTGCTGGATAAAGCGGTTGTTGATGGCCTTCTTGGTCTGGTTCTCGTAGGACGTCTGGGTGGAGAAGCAGTTGGTCACCAGCACTAGGCAGTCCTGGACGTCCTGCCACTTAATGCCGCTCTCATTTTTGTTGTACTTGCCCTGTTGCTTGATGTAGGCATCGATGGCGCTAGTGAGGGCGCTGCGGGCAGCCTTCTCGGGCGAGCCGCCGTTCTCGAGCCACGATGAGTTGTGGTAGTACTCCTGCATCATGAAGGTGCGCGAGAAGCACATGCATGCGGTGATTTTTACGTTGTAGTCGGGCAGGTCCTCGCGATCGCGACCGCGACGGTCGGCCTCGATAAAGAAAGGCTCGGTGAGGTAGTCGGCACCGACCTTCTCGAGCACGTAGTCCTCGATGCCTTTGGGATAGCAAAAATCCTCTTCGGAAAACTCGCCATCGTCGCCCTCGATACGCAGGCGGAAGGTCACGTTGGCGTTGACTACGGCCTGACGGCGCATGGTTTCGCGATACCAATCGTGGGGAATGCTAATCGAGGTAAAGACCTCGAGATCGGGGCGCCACTTGATGGTGGTGCCGGTGCGGTTTTCGTCGCTGGGTTCAATCTCGAGTGCCTTCTTTTTGGCGCCGACAACCTTGCCCTTTTTAAAGTGTAAGGAGTACTTGTTGCCGTCACGCCAGACGGTGACGTCCATGTACTCGGAAGCGTACTGGGTCGCGCAGGAGCCCAGGCCGTTGGTGCCGAGCGAGAAGTCGTAGTCGCCGCCCTGGTTGTTGTTATACTTGCCACCGGCGTAGAGCTCGCAGAAGACGAGCTCCCAGTTAAAGCGCTTCTCGGAAGGGTTCCAGTCGAGCGGGCAGCCACGGCCATTGTCCTCTACCTGGATAGAGCCATCGCGAAAGGCGGTAAGGGTGATGAGCTTGCCGTAGCCCTGGCGTGCCTCGTCAACGGCGTTGGACAGGATCTCGAAGGCGGCATGCGCGCAGCCGTCGAGCCCGTCCGAGCCAAAGATAACGGCGGGGCGCAGGCGTACGCGCTCCTCGTCCTTGAGCTGACGAATACTGTCGTTACCATAGTTTGCGGTGTTTTTTGCCATACTCGCTCTCTCGGTGCTCCTTTGCTGCGTTTAAGTCATATAGATAGTCAAAGTAGCATAGCCCAGCCCACAGACGATTCCAACCAACACGAAATCCATCGAACAATCGTTCGGAGTTCGATGGAGATTCGTTTACTCGGACAAAACCGAGTCGGCTCTGTCCGAGTAAGCTTGAATAGCGAATCGAAAATGTTGTGTCCGCATGGCGATGACGAACATGGTTTCCATAATGACAGATATAGTTGACATCTTCTGATGGATGCAATATATTTCTGTCATGTTGCAACGGATATCTGTCCATTACTACGAAAGGAACTCCATGCCGGGCAAAAGGAACCTACGCATGAAGGCGGCGCGCGCGGCGGCTGGCCTTTCGCAAGCTGACTTGGCCGAGGCCGTGGGCGTTACGCGCCAGACTATCGGCCTGATCGAGGCGGGCGGCTACAACCCCACGCTCAATTTGTGCGTGGCAATCTGTAAAGCGCTACACGTTACGTTGAACGACTTGTTTTGGGAAGACGAGAGCGACGTCGACCCTGACGCTCTTTAGGAGTTCGCTATGAAATTTGAAGATTTAAAACTCGTGCAAAAGTGGCGTGAATATGCCGGCCCAAAGGATGAGCGCCTGGAGGCTGAGAGCGCGAAGGTCTACAAGATTGGTTTCGTGCTGCTTTCGTTTGGCATGTTGATGATCTTTTTCTACCAGTTTATAGCTCGACAGGTTGCGTGGGTTCACAGCGACGCCAGTGAAATGCCGCATGGCTTTGCAACGCCGTTCGAGGCAGCCATGTATTTGTGGCTCGTTCTCGTGATGTTGATTTGCGCAGGACTGCAAACGCGGAAAGGTTATGTCGATACCAATCGTTTTGGGCAAACCGAGCATCTTCCTGTTGGATATTTCCTGCTTGTCAGCGGTCTTAGCGGCGCCGCGTTCGCGCTTGTTATTGCCGCAATGCGCTGTATCGCTGAGGCGCAGATCGTACCGCTCGAAAGCGTCTTTTGGTTGGCGAACCTGGCCACGGGCGTGTTCTGCGGTGCGACGATTTTCGCGGCCACGTTTGCTGCCCTGTGCGCAACGTTTTTCACGGCGAAAAGACGCCGTGCCAAGCTCGAGGCAGAACTCGACTCCTCTGACGACATCTAATGCGTAATGGGCCGGCTCTGGGTATCCAGAACCAGCCCTTTTTGATGTTCGATGAGCCGAGTCGGCGTCTCTCGCAAAAGTAACTAGGAGCTAGCGAGGCCTATCCGAATTGGCCTCATTGGCGGTGTCGATCTCGAGTGTCGTGCGGCGGGCGCTGTAGGCTACGAGGCCGGCGCCAGCCGCGGCGAGTGCTGCTGCGGCTGCGGTTAGGGGAGCGTTGGCATCGCCCGTGCCCGCAAGCGCGCCCGCTTTTCCGGAGCGCTTGTTATTGCCGTGATCCTTGCCGCTGCCAGAGCCACTGCCGCCACCTGAGCTGCTTCCGCCGGAGCCAGCTCCACTCGTGCCGCCATCGCCGTCGACCGTCATCGGGGCGTCGTGAAGTCCTGTCGTATCCGCGCTATCGCATACGCCGACCTGAACTTCCGAGCGCTCGCATGCCGCGTCGGGCACATGAAGCTCGTGCAGTACGGCACCCAGCGCCGAGTTTGCGCCCGGTCGAATTTCTTCGAGCGTTACGGGATCGAGCGCCACCAGATTACGCGCCTTCGCATACAGCGTTACGCGTTTGCCCACTTCGTCGCTCCAACTCTCGGGGATGGCGAAGCTCATACGGAACTGTGCCGTGCAACCCGGTGCCAGCACGGCGTTGCCGTTGTCGGCTACCAGCGGGTGCGTTGCAAAACGTGCGCCCAGCGTCTCGAGCGCGTACTTCACGTGTGCCATATCGTTGGCCGAAGCGTCCTCGGCAAGCTCTGGATCGTAGATCGAAGCCATGCGTGCGTTCACTCCGAATCCGATGGATGCGCTGGAGAACGGCTGGCTGGAGCCCTCTCGGTACAGATCGATCGTGCCGGCGGTCAGTAAGGTGTTGCCGTCGTTTCGCACCGTGACCATGAAGGATTCGCCTGCTGCTCCGGGCACCACCGCGCCCGAGGTAGCGACCGCGCCCGTCGGAGTGGCACACGCCACCAAGGGCACTTCGATGCCGTGCAGCTCTGCCTCGCTCTTCTCCGCGCTCACAATGTGCGTGGCGAGTGCGGAGAGCATGCCTCCCGACGTCAAAAACGTCGTTATCTGATCGACGGGATGGTCCAGCTCGCACATCACAAACGGCTCCGTGAACAGATCACCTGCCAAGGTGCTGGCGAAGATGCGGAAGTGCTTGCCCATCACTGCTACCGGGCTGCCTTCTTCGTCGTAGGTTTGTCCCACCTTGCCATCGGTGTTCTCTACATAGAGCACGCACCTGCCGTTGTTGCTTACGCTAAACGATGCCGGGCCACAGCCTGCGGCACCCACGGGCTGCGTTGCAAATGCCGATGCGCCTCGCGTCCACGTAACATGCTGCAGCTGCTCGTTGACAGTTGCCAAAAAGCCCGTGTGCTGCGGCCACGGCACCGCGTGGGGTACTGTGGCATCTGGCGACATAACGCCCCAGCCCGCGATGGACTGGCCGATCACGGCGTACGATGCGCAGCCGGAACCGTCTGCGGTCTCGTATGCAACGGGCACCACCATTTTGCCGTTGATATTATCGGGCTCGCCTAGCTCGATACTCGATGGTGCTTGCGGAAAGCGGAGAACTTGGCGGAACGTCAAGCTATCGCCAGAAACGTCCGACCACAGGGTAAAGCACTCCAGCGCAACCTCAGCCTCGCTGCCGAGCGCCTTTTCTGCGGTGGTTCCGCGGCGGTGGAGGTAGGCACCCGACAGGCGCCCGTCGACCAGCGTCTTGCCCACCGTGATACGCGGGCACTGCAGACAATGGTAGCCATCCTCCTGAAGGCGGCCGCGCGAGATGCTGCGCCATGACGTGTGCGATACCACGCGGGTCTCGTCATTACTTATGCGCAGACGCACAACGGACAGTATGCCGGCTGTGCTTGCCGTATCGAAAAGGGTGTTGTCGCCGTCGGGGCGCTCGCCCGAGACCAACAGCACGTAGGCGTCCTGGTTTCCTCTTCCGTCCGTATATTCCACCACGTCGAAGTCGTAATCGTATATGCCGTCGCGCTCCACGTCGCCCTCACCAAACCCAAGGGGAAAGTCCACGGGCATGGGGGCGGACCACGTGCCGTTTGCCTTTGTGTGCACCACCAGACGCGAGCGGCCATTGTCGCCGTAGCGCACCGAGGCGATACGGAACAGGCATTCTACGCCGGCGATAATCGTCAGCTTCATGTGGGCTTCGCTGAGCACGCCAGTAAACAGCACGTTGTCACTCGAGGGCTTGATGCCGCCACGCTCGTCCTCCGATACACCAGCAGAATTGGCGTTGGGGTCCGCAACGGCGTCCTTCGTCTGCCCGATATGGGTGTACGCATACATCGGCGCGGCGTTTTCGTCGTTTTCTATCAGTGCGTGGACGAAATGCTCGATCTGTCCCGTGTCGTCGCTTTCTGCATCTGCCTCGAGCTCAATGCGCGTGACCGACCGGTCCCAATCGCGTACGGTAGGCTCGACATTCCTTGCAGTGGCCATAACCTCAGCGCGTGCGAGCAGCTCGGCGTTGGTGACGATGGTGGCCGATGCGATAAATTGCGGCACGCCGCCCGCCTCGATGTTGCCGGGCATGCCGAAGCGGGCATCCAGCGTGTAAGGCGTATCTCCACCCAATGCGAGCTCAGAGCGCTGGAGCACATACTGGTTGCCATTGTTCACCGACATATTCCACGAATCGAGGAGTGTGGGCCACGACCCCGACCAAGCCTTGGTGGTCCACTTGAACATTACGAACTGGAGTATCACATCGACATCGACGTCTGCACCCACGCGCAGCCGCGGAAGCTGGTGCCCGTCCGCCTTCTCGTACCCAATGAACAGGGTGAGGGATGCGGCGCCACGCACGGCAGACGAGGCGACGCCTGCAACGCCGGCGCCAAAGGTGACGGCAAGCCCGATCTGGATAGTGAATGAGCCCGAGGTGTTTGAATAGTCGAGCGAAATGTTCTTGAAAAACGCCGCGCCGCTGCCGTGCGTGTGGGCACCCACGGCGAGCGCCAGCTTCGCCAGCACCCAGGGGTTGACGTTTAGGAAAAACGGCACCGGTCCTAGGGTAAACTGTTCTGTCCAATTGAGGTCGGTTCTTACCTGGAAGAGGGCCTTAATATTGCCGTATGCGGGGTCGTTGTTGTTACCCCAGGTTTTGCCCACCCAATCGTAGGCGAGCGAGCCGTACACCTGTGTTGCGATATCCATCGTGAATAGCAGCGTGCAATGGTGGCGAAGGAGCTTGGTGTTTCTTGGGTCGGTGCCCGAACCGGCACTCATGCTCTTGTACTGGTTCCACTTCCCCTCCATTTCGTCGAGGTAGCGGTTTGCCTGCTTGGCGCCCGACTCGCGCGGTGACTTCTTCCAGTACTCCGGATCCGGATTGCCTGAATCGTTCATGTAGCCGACCGGTTTGTATCCTCCGCCAAACAGCACGTACCCGGCAAAAGAGAAATCGAACAAAATGGGGAATGAGGGCATCCAGCACGTGAACTTATTGCCGCCGATGCCGGGAAACGCCGCCGGGAAATCAAACGGAGTGATCTCTTGGTCCATGGTAGTGGGGACGATAGTGGTCGATCCGGATTCCGCCTTTGCCGCCGGCGCGGTAACAACGGCCATAGGGGATGAGAGCGTGTAGGTTTTGCCCTGGTAGTCGAGGACAAAGCGCAGCTTGCATCCTTCCTCCAGAAGGTTTGACGCTGCATCGAGGAACTTGTCTTCGAGCGTGAACGTCGCCAGATTATTCGTGCCCGATGCGCTGGCCTTGACTTGGCCAATCTGCGTGACGGTTTCGGGTGAGCTACTCGTGGCGGGCATTACCTTGTTGATGTGCAGCGTTGCCTGTCCACCCTGTGGCAGATGTGCCTGCACGGTAAAGGCGTGCGTGTCGGGCTGCTCGTTTGCCGTGTCGTCCTTCGGCAGTGCCATGAATGTAGCGTCGGCGTACTGGATGTCCCAATCGTCGAATGTGAGCTGGCGAAAGTACGGCTCGCCGTCGGAAAGCGGACGCGTTGGAGCGGTTATGGCGGTGCCGCCCTGGATACGCGCGAGGGGAATCTCGACATCGCGGTAGCCTGCCATGCTAATGGAGATGCCGCCGTTAAAGTCGTACGCGTCGAGAAGCGTTGCCTCGTCCACGTAGCCTTCCGAAAGCGGCGCGACCTCAAAGATGGCCGTGCCTTCGTCATCGGTCGTGGCGGCGAGTTGCTTGCCTGCGGCATAGCGCGATGTGAGCGTGACCTGGGCACCCGTGATGGGCGTATTCTTGTTGGCAACGTCGACCACGACCACACCAAACATGGTGCGCGAGAGAACGAGCACCCTGAAGGGGTCTTTTTCGTCGGCATGGGCTTCGGTGGGCGCGAACGGCAATATGAAGGCGTTTGCGCTTCCCGGCACGCGCGGCAACATAACGCTCGCCAGCGAGGACGCTCCGGCAACAAGTAACGAACGGCGATCAAGCATCTTTGGCTCCCATCCCGCAGGTATCGGTGGAAATAATCCAATTTTGCGAGAAGGCGCCACGTGGCGGTAGTGCCGTTCGATGGCCAAAATGTCCAATTTGAGCGTGCGAAAGCGTCGGGCCCCCGGGACGCTTTCGATATGCCAGGTAGTCTGGCCGCTAACGCAACATATGCGCGACCAGCTCGGCGCGTGTGCCGATGCCAAGCTTTGCGTATACGCCGGATAGGCGGTTTTTGACGGTGCCCGGCGATACTCCCATATGGCGTGCGATTTCGACGTTGGTCCACCCGCGACAGGCGAGCATGGCCATGGTGAATTCCGTGGTCGTTAGATCGTCGGCCACGTCCTCGCCCGAATCGGGGTTGTGGATGCGCCGCCAGCCGTAGCTGAATCGATACGTAATCTCGATGATGCGTGCGAAGTCGTCGGGGTATTGCGTTTTTAGACACGCCTCGATAAGCCCCTGCAAAAGGCCGTGGTGCTCGCCGATGAGTTCGATAAGGCCGTCGGGACGCGCAACGTCCCAAGCGGCTCCGAAGTGTGCCTTTGCGGTGTCGATGTCCTTGAGGCTCATGCAGGCCATGGAAGCCGACAAGTGCAGGAACAGCTCCGAGATGGGATAACTTCCCTGTTTCATGATCAGGGCGTTTTCCGCCATGCCCAGACTGCGGCCATATTCGCCGCGCAGGTACAGGGCATGCGCCATCACGTAGCTGGCGAACAGGCGCAGGCCTTCGGGCAGATGCGCCGCAAGCGGATAAAACTCTTCGGCGGAATGCGGGGAAGGCAAGTGCAGCAGGACGCTCGCGGCGGAGGCGAATAGGATATGCGTGGCGTGGACGGCGGGCGATTCCTCGTCAGTTGGCGTATCGAGGATGCCCGCAAGGCAACGGCGGGCATCGGCGATACGATTGAGCGACAGACTGGCATATCCGCAGATAAGGCATGCGGAATAGCGCAGTGCGGGGTCGGTGGCGTCAAGATAGGGGCGTGCCGTCTTGGCAGCGAGGGTGGCCTGTCCGCGAAAGTACAGCGCTTCTGCCGTGGCGATGGTGCGCGAATCGGGGTCGGAAATGCTTGTAACCGCAGCGTCAATCTGCCCCGGCACAAAGGCAGTGCACATCAACGGCATGGGAATGCGCGGGTAGCCATCGCAGTCCATCTTCCATCTCCCATCAGGTGGCAACAATGCAGCAATTGTACCCCTGTTGCTCGGGACCCCTTTCGTTTTACTGTTCGGTTAACGCTGCGGATCGTTTTGGAAGGCTTACGAGCATGGTAGTCCCGTTCTCGGAACTTGCTTCGACCTCTATCGTGCCACCGTGAAGTGCTGCAATCTCCCAAACAAGCGCTAGCCCGAGTCCTGCGCCGCCGTATGCCCTGCTGCGGGATTTGTCTAGACGAAAGAACGGCTGGAAGATGCTCTCTCGGTACTGCTTGGGTATTCCCGGGCCCTCATCTTTGACTCGCAGGAGCACGTGGCTGTCGCTGCCGCTGATGGAGACGTTGACAGTCGAGCCGGAGCGGCTGTAACGGATGGCGTTTTCGGCCAGGTTGAACAGCAACCGATAGAGGAGCGCGTCGCTCCCGATTACTAAAGCGTCTCCAGCACAGTTGAGGGCTATGCTCCTATTTTCGGCAAGTGGCGCAAGGTCAGTGAGGACCTCTTCGGACAAGGGACCGAGTTCAACATCGTCCTCGCAAGGAACGCTGCGGAGCTCACTCATCTCAAGCAATACCTTGGTCATTCGAGACATGCGCTCGGTTTGTTCTTGTAGCAGGCCGAGCAGCTCGGCTGTTTCGGGTTGCAAACCGGAGTGCTCGGAGATGAATAGTTCAATCTGTGCTTGCATAAGGGCGAGCGGGGTGCGCAGCTCGTGTGCGGCGTTGCCGGTAAACTGACGCTGTGCAGAGAATCCTTCGCCAAGACGGGCGATCATGTCGTTGAAAGAGGCGCTGCATCGTTGTAGCTCGGTGGGCACATCTTCACTGAGTCTGATTTCGCTTAGGTTGTCAGGCTGCACGCGCTCTACCTGGGCGGCGAAATCCCGTAGCGGTTTGAGTGCACGGCCGCTCACAAAGTATGCCAGCACGCCGCCAAGGAGTGTGACTCCAGCCGTGATGTACCAGGCTGTCGTGCCAAAAGACTCCTGTGCGTCGTTTACGACGATCGTGACCCTGTCATCGGGGACCGCTTTCGTCGGGTCGAACGCCTGGGGCGAATCTTCGCCGGTTGCGTTAAAGGCCGAGATGTTACTGCCGATGGCATCCATGTAGCGCATGCCCGTATAGCCGACCAGGCAGTTCGTCAGCACGCACGCCGCACACGTGAGCAGTGCCGTCATAATCGTTATGCGCCATTGCAGCGAAAGCCTTTTCATTCGCTATCCTCCATAACGTAGCCCTCTCCAATCCGATTGCGAATCGGGTCGTATCCCAAAGCGCTGCGTAGCTTTTTGCGGAGTGACGAGATATGAACGCGGGTTGCGTTGCTAAAGCTGTTTACGCTGCTATCCCAAACGTGCTCGATAAGCTCCTCTTGACTTACCGGACGCCCCTGATTAAGCATCAGGTATTCCAAGATTCCCGTTTCCTTGCGCGTAAGAGATAAAGCCTCGCTGTCCACGGAAGCGATGCGCGCCTTGGTGTCAAAGCTGAGCTTTCCGCAGGTTAAAACTACGTCGCTTTGTGTAAAGCGTCTTAGGGTAAGGCTGCGAATCCTTGCCGCAAGCTCGTCCAGATGAAACGGCTTGGTGAGGTAATCGTTGGCGCCGGCATCGAGTCCGGCGACCTTATCTGATACTTCGCCACGTGCGGACAGAATCAGTACCTTAGTCTCGCAGTCAGTTTTCCTAAGTTCTCTGAGTACGGTCATGCCGTCGATGCGGGGAAGGTTGAGGTCGAGTACCACGAGGTCGAAGGCCTCAACGTCCAGTAGGTCGAGCGCCTCCTGTCCGTCGTGACAGCAGTCGACACTGTACGCCAAGTTCCGCAAGCTGCGCGCGATTGCGTCGCACAGCGCCCGCTCGTCCTCGACGATCAAAATACGCATAACAGTCTCCTTGCACATTTCAAATCGCGCTTAACACGGATTTTATAGCCGATATGGTCCAATGGTCGCGTAACGAAAGGAGTGGTCAGGTTGTTCAAAGCGGTAAAACCCGTGGTACAGGTCGCTTTGTTGATCGTCGGAATTGCCATGGTGTGCTTTGGCGTTATGCGTGGCGAGGCAGATGCCGTGCTGGCCAAAGCGATTAGGCTGTGCTTGGAGTGTATCGGAATTGGATAAAAGAGAAAACACTGCGTCGCATGTTTTGGCTCGATTTCGCGGATTCATGCAGGCGGCGGCGACGCTCGTCACCAACATTCACCTGCCAAACTTTGCCAAAGGCGGCATCTATCAGGGCGCGGGAAAAACAGTCTGCGTACCTGGACTTAACTGCTATTCGTGCCCCGCGGCATCGGGTGCGTGCCCCATCGGGTCGTTCCAGTCGGTGGTGGGCTCGTCCAAGTTCAACTTTTCTTACTATGTTACCGGTACGCTCATTTTGCTCGGCGTGCTGCTGGGACGCTTTGTATGCGGCTTTCTGTGCCCGTTTGGCTGGCTGCAGGAGCTGCTTCATAAGATTCCCGGCAAAAAGTTCTCCACGAAAAAGCTTAAGCCGCTCACGTACATCAAGTACGTCGTGCTGCTGTTTGCCGTGGTGCTGCTGCCCGTCTTGGTGGTTAACGACGTGGGCATGGGCGACCCGTTCTTTTGTAAGTACATCTGTCCGCAGGGTGTACTCGAGGGCGCCATTCCGCTGGCCATTGCCAATGCCGGCATTCGATCTGCGTTGGGACATCTCTTTACTTGGAAACTTGCCGTTCTCATTGCCGTGGTAGTGCTGAGCGTTTTGTTCTACCGCCCCTTCTGCAAATGGATTTGTCCACTCGGCGCATTCTATGCGCTCATGAATAGGGTGTCCCTACTGGGGATCCGGGTTGACGCATGCAAATGTGTCTCGTGCGGCAAGTGCTCAAAGGTTTGTCAGATGGACGTTGATGTGGTCCGCGCGCCCAATCATGCCGAATGTATCCGGTGCGGAAAGTGCATCGGGGCCTGTCCTGTCGATGCCATCAGCTATCGCTATGGCCTGGATGTGTCGGCGGAAAAGCTTCCCTTGACCGCCGATAAAAAGTAAACAAGCTTCGACAAAACGGAGGAATGACTATGAAGCTTTCTAAGATTGCGGCCCTGTTTATGGTGCCGGTTTTGGCCTTATGCCTTGTGGCATGTTCGGCGCCCGGTGGCAATGCGAGCGAATCTGCGAGCTCCGACCCTAAGATCGCAGAACTCACTGCGCAGAAGCCGGCCAATGCCGACGAGGCCGCCGAGCTGTATGCGAAGCTCATGCAGAAGGAGAACGAGATCTTTTCGAGTGATAACGCGCTGTGGGAAAAGGTATTCAATGCGGCAAATAAAGACTCGGCAATGATTGAGGATGGCAGCAATTACGGCGATTTTCTGCTCAAGACCATCGACGGTGCCAAGGATGAGTTCACGGCGGATGAGCTCAAGACGCTCAAAGCCGGTGCACAGCAGATCAAGGAGATCGAGGACAAGCTCGAGAGCTTGGAGAAGGAGTTCCCCGGCTGTGGAAGCACGCCGAGCGAAGGCGAGAGCGTCGACGCTTCGGCCGCTGGCATGACGGCTGGTGCCAATGCTTCGAGCGAGGCGACGAAGTTCCCCAGCTTTACGGGCAAGGACCTGGATGGCAACGACGTGAGCAGCGACGAGCTGTTCTCTAAGAATAAGGTCACCGTCATGAACTTCTGGTTCACCACGTGCAAGCCGTGCGTGGGCGAGCTGGGCGATCTTGAGAAACTGAATCAGGAGCTTGCCGAGAAAGGCGGCCAGGTCGTGGGCGTCAACTCCTTTACGCTCGATGGCAACAAGGGCGAGATTGCAGATGCCAAGGACGTGCTGAGCAAGAAGGGCGTGACATATAAGAACATCTGGTTCAAGTCGGATAGCGAGGCCGGTAAGTTTACGTCAAATCTGTTCTCGTTCCCGACAACGTATGTCATAGATCAGAATGGCAACATCGTAGGGGATCCAATCGTGGGAGCCATCAGCTCCGCTGAGCAGCGCGCAGCGCTCAACAAGCTTATTGACCAGGCGATTGCGAATAGCGAGCAGTAGAAAACGCGTAAAGCATAGCGATGATCGTGCGCCGCTGTGCGAAGTAGTCCGCTAACTTTCAAGATAAGCTCCACCATATAGAGGTCCCGCTCGGGACCTCTTCTTTTGGGCGCCGTCCCGTTCGTTTTTTGACGCGCTTCATTACATTCCTCATTGGCGCTGGTAAAAAATGGGGATAGAGTAGGACAAACGCGTCGAATACGAACGGCGGAGGAAAGCGGGCAGGGTGCCTGCGCAGGAGAGGTTGCCGTCCATGCTGGAGCTCAAAGGAATTTGCAAAAGGTACGTTGCGCAGTCGTTTACGCAGGTGGCGCTCGACAACGTAAGCCTGTCTTTTCGCGATAACGAGTTCGTGGCCATCCTGGGTCCCTCGGGTTCGGGTAAAACCACGATGCTCAACGTTATCGGTGGGCTCGATCATTTCGATTCCGGCGACCTGCTGATCGACGGTATTTCGACCAAGGACTTTCACGATCGCGATTGGGATGCCTATCGCAACAACCGCATCGGCTTTGTGTTCCAGAGCTATAACCTCATTCCGCATCAGACCATTTTGGAAAACGTTGAGCTGGCGCTGACGCTCACGGGTGTGGGCCATGCCGAGCGCCGCCAGCGTGCGCGCGAGGCGTTGGAGAAAGTCGGCCTGGGCGAGCACATGAACAAGCGCCCGAGCCAGCTATCGGGTGGACAGATGCAGCGCGTGGCCATCGCCCGCGCCCTGATCAACGACCCCGAGATCGTGTTGGCAGACGAGCCGACCGGCGCCTTGGATTCAACGACATCCGTACAGGTCATGGACTTGCTTAAGGACGTGGCACGCGACCGCCTGGTCATCATGGTCACGCACAATCCCGAGCTGGCGTACCAGTACGCCACGCGCATTGTTAACCTGGCGGACGGCAAGATCACCGACGATTCCGACCCTTTCGATGTCGCTGACGCCACGCGCCGCGAGGCCAAGCCTACGCGCAAAACCTCGATGAGCTTTGTGACGGCGCTGGGGCTTTCTGCCCGAAACCTTATGACCAAAAAAGGCCGTACGGCCATGACGGCCTTTGCGGGGTCGATTGGCATTATCGGTATCGCGGCGATCTTGGCGCTCTCCAATGGCGTGAACAACTACATCAAAAAGGTCGAGGAGGATACGCTCTCGAGCTACCCACTCACCATTTCCAAGCAGGATTACGACCTGTCATCCATGATGGGCGGGCAGGGTGCTGCGGATGATGACTCGCCTGAAAACGTGGATTCGTCCGACGACAGTGCCGACGGCAAGGCTCAGGGAACCGATAAGATTCCCGTGGTCACGGCCGTAAAGGATATGTTTGCAAGTGTTAAGTCCAACGACATGACGAGCTTTAAGGCATGGCTTGACGACGGCGGCGATGGTATCGACAAAGAGGTCAACGCCATCCAGTATGGCTACGGCGTGACGCCAGTTGTCTATCGTTCGAGTAAGGGCGACGAGAAGCCCGTCCGGCTGGTGCCCAACGCTATGACCGAGGCCATGAGCGGAGGCGCAAGTTCGGCGGCAACGGTGAGCATGGAATCCATGGGAACCTCGGTCTTCAACGAAATGATTGACGACCAGAGCCTGCTCGACAGCCAGTACGATGTCGTCGCCGGTCACTGGCCCACGTCTGCCAACGAAGCCGTAATGGTGCTTTCGAGCCGCGGCACGGTGGGCGACTATACGCTCTACAGCATCGGTGCGCTGGATATCGATGAGCTCAACGATCTGGTAAACAGTGCCATGACGGCCGACGGTAAGATCGAGACGCCCGAGACCGGCGCCGACTTTACCTACGATGATGCGTTGTCCACGACGTTTAAGGTGCTGTCGCCGGCCGATGCCTACCGCAAAAACGAAGAGACCGGCATGTGGACCGACATGTCTGACGACGCCGACTTTATGGCTGCCAAGGTTGCCGACGGTATTGACGTGCACATTGTGGGCGTGGTGCGACCTAACGAGACGGCCAATGCGAGTGCGTTGTCTCCGGGCATTGCCTATACGCATGCGCTGACTCGCCAGCTTATGGAGCGCGCCGCCGATTCGCAGATTGTGCAGGAGCAACTCGACCACCCCGAGACGGATGTCTTTACGGGCAAAACCTTCGACGAACTACAAGGCGAGGCCAAACAAGGAGTGGATCTGGGCAGCATGTTCAGTGTGGACGAGGCAGCACTTAAGAGCGCGTTCTCGTTCGATACCTCCGTGCTCTCGGGTGTTGCCGGCGGTATGGACCCGTCGTGTCTTGACTTGTCCGAGCTGGACATTGACCTTTCGGGCGTAGGGAAGGATATCGACTTCAGCGACATCATGTCTAAGGCGCCAGCCCCCGATTTCTCGGGTGTCTTCGATGGGTTGGAGCTTACACCCGAGCAGATGCAGCAAGTGGGGGCGCTCGCCAACCAACTGTTCACGGGCTTTATGCAGTCGGAACAGTTTAAGGCGCTGACGCCCGAAGATCTTAAGGACGCGTCAAAGCTTGCCGCCGCGTTCTCGACGTATCTTGAGAGTGATACGGCAGCCCAGCAAATCCTGGCTCAGCTCAAGGCACTCGGCGGCGATGCCCTGGCCGAGCGCCTGCAGCAGGCGATGACCGACTATGTACAAAAGCAGCTGGCTCCGTATCTGCAGCAGGCTCTGGATCAGATGATGAAGTCGATCAGCGACCAGATTGCGACGACGGTGTCAACTCAGCTCAAGGCAGGCGCGGCAGGGCTCATGGGCCAGATGGCGACGCAGATGTCATCGAGTTTTGCCAACCTGGCGAGCGCTATGCGTGTGGATGCGAGCGCCTTTGCCCGCGCCATCCACTTCAACATGGACGCCGAGGACCTGAGTTCGCTTATGATGAGTTATGCCAAGGCATCGCAGCTTACCTATGACAACAACCTGACCACACTGGGTTATGCGGACGAGGCAGACCCCATCTCGGTCAAGATTTTCCCGCGCGACTATGAGGCGAAGGAGCGCGTGCTCGACCATATCGATGCGTATAACAAGCAGGTCAAAGCTGCTGGCCACGATGAGCAGGCGATTTCGTACACCGACTATATGGGAATCATTATGGGCTCGGTGACCGACATTGTGAATACCATCAGCTTGGTGCTCATCGCATTCGTGAGCATCAGCCTAGTGGTGAGCTCCATTATGATCGGCATCATCACCTACATCAGCGTGCTGGAGCGCAAAAAGGAGATTGGCATCCTGCGCGCGATCGGCGCGTCGAAGCGCAACGTGGCCAACGTATTCAATGCCGAGACCTTTATCGAGGGCCTCATCGCCGGCGTCTTTGCCATTGTCGTCGTGGTGCTCGTGAGCTTTCCGGTTAATACCTGGGCGCTTGCGGCCAAACAGGTGCCCAATCTGATGAGCCTGCCCGTGCAGGATGCGCTGGTGCTCATCGCAATTTCAGTGCTGCTGACGGTCGTTGCCGGCCTGCTGCCGGCCCGTAGCGCATCCAAGAAGGACCCCGTCGAAGCCCTGCGCTCCGAATAATGCGACAAAGGGACAGTCCCTTTGTCACATTGAGACCCTTGCGAAAACGGGGTCTAATTACCGTTCGGCAGGTTAAGAACTCCCTCTCCCCGCTTAATGCTTGACGAAGAGTCCTCTGGTTTATATACCTATCGGTAGGCATATAGGATGTATTGCCGATAGAAATGGAGCAACCATGACTCTCACCACACCAGCCAAAAAAGATTGTCTCCGTGAAAGCGGCGCATTTGCTTGGGTCGTCGTTATTGCGCTCGGCTTAATGTCCGCCGGAACAACTGGCACATATAGCATTATTGCCGGCTCATTCGTTGCTCCAGTATGTGAAGATCTGGGCTTTGACTACACTTCTTTTTCTTTCTATTTCACCGCGATTCTTCTTGGCCTTGCGCTTGGGCTTCCGCTTTTGAGTCGCTTCATTCCAATAGTAATCGGCAAACCATGGCATATTTGCATTGAACTCGTCCTTATTGCCGCCGGCGCCGCAATGGCGTTCTACACCGAGGTCTGGATGTTCACCGTCTCCGCCGCAGTGATCGGCATCTGCTTTTCGTTTACAACGGGCGTCTGCATGTCCGATGTCATTGACCAATGGTTCAGCAAATCGTCCGGTCTCGCCATCGGCCTCGCTTGGGGCGTTAATTCTCTCTGCACGCTGTTATTGAGTCCTGTCATTACGCTGGTCATCGAGCAGCAAGGCTGGCGTACGGGATACATCGTGCTTGCGGCCGTTTCTGCAGCTATGATTTTGCCTGCAAGCGCATTTATCATTCGCCTTAACCCCTCTGATCGCAATATGCTTCCGTACGGAGAGACCGTCTCCGAAACCCATGAGAGCTGCAGCGCCGATGAGCAGGAAGATGTCCTTTCGGGCATGGCACTCCGCGATGCCGCGAAAACGCCGTCTTTTATTCTCTGTGTCCTCTTGCTTTGCGTGGCGCAGCTCACCTGCTGCATGAACCAGCTGTTTCCAACCTATGCAAGCGAGGTCGGTTTCAATCCTATCGTAGGAAGCTTAATGGTCTCGGCAGCTTCACTCTCCGATATCTTCCTAAATCCCTTCGTGGGCAAAACATGCGACAAGCTTGGCGCTATTAAAGCAACGGTCGCATGGACAGGTGTCAGCATTCTTTCATTCCTGCTTCTTATCATTGGCGGAAGCAATGAGACCGTTTCCATCATTGCAGCTGGTGTAAACGATGTCATGTTCGCCATCGTTGGAACCGCAATGCCGATGCTTCTCCTCTCGCTCTTTGGATCACGCGATTTTGGAAGGATCTATTCGATCGTTTGCTCAGCGGGCTATGTCGTCGGTGCTTTTGGAATGCCGGTCATGATGAAGGTTTACGGCATGGCAGGGTCATTCCAGGGAGTATTTATCTTCTGCATTGCCTGCAACCTTATGATTGCTGCGTTTGCTATCGTTTCCGGCTTTCTCAATAAGGCTGCTGAAAAGTAATAAGCGCCGATTGCACCGGCATAGATTGCCACGCAACAGGGGTCGACTCCAAGCCAGATTGGAGTCGACCCCTGTTTCGTTTTAAAGGTTGCCCGCAGGCACCATGGGCGCCAACATGCGCTTCAGCTTGGCTGGTCTATTTGAACATAAGCTCGACTATTCCCGCCCAAACCGCTTTCTCATCAATATCCTCACCTTGAGCGACCGTATTGCTTGCTCCCTCCAGAACGGTATAAAGAATTTGTACGTAGAGCATTACGTCGGCGCTATCGGAAAACGCGCCAATCTCTACACCATGAAGAAGGATGTCTTTAAGCGCATCCATGGTTCGTTTGGTCGCCGTCGCTTGACGTTCCTGAACTGCAGGAATTCGATTTGCTTGAACGCTAACCTCGGCCAGCACGCGCCGGCGCTTTTCATCGCTTCGATAGCCACCTATAACTGAATTGCCGAGCTCGATAAGCGCGGCCTTGAACCCGTCCCTATCGACTATTAGCGAGTAGTCGCGCTGATAGTCAATGGTCGGAAACATGCTGTCCAAGAGCGTAGTGAAAATCTCCTCTTTTGAGGGAAAGTAGTAGTACACCGACGGCTTGGATATACCGACAAAGTCGCAAATCTTTCCGATAGACGCTTTGTCATAACCGACTTCTGCCACAAGATCGTACATTGCGTCCAATATTTTTTTTCTTGTGCTCACGCTGCATTTCTCCATTGCAAATCACTTCCGCACTACCAACATTATTAAGGATGGCAACGGAACATCAATTCGTGTCCAAACATGACCACTATATACGGCGAACGGTATGTATCAGTAGGCGAGCGGCAATTATTCAAAATTATCTACCGAACGGTAGGTATAGTAGTACTATAGCAGGTGAAACCCCGCTATTGTCGCGGCCGGACAGCATCGCGGGAAACCCGACGGAAGGACCAACCATGTACGAGAACTATCGTATGCCGGGCGAGTTCGAGAAGCGCTCCAACGTCTATGTGACATGGCTTCCCGATTACATCCGTGCAGAGGGCTACGATAACCGCCAGCCCTGCGTTGACGTGATCAAGGCTCTGCTCGAGTATGGCGACGTTACGGTCAACCTCAATTGCGGCACCCCCGGCTCCTATGAGGAGGCTTGCTCGCGCCTGAAGGAGGAGGGGGTTGATCTCGATCGCATCGAGATCACGCAGTTCGAAGACTCCAACTTCTATGTCCGCGACAACGGTCCCAGCATCATGGTCGACGACAAGGGCCATTCTTATATGGTCAACCCCGCTTGGACCTATTACGGCGTGTGGGACAAGAACTCCCCGGAGTGCCAGTCCGCACGTAAGGCAGCCGTTCACATGGCGGTTGCGCTCGGTTGCTTCGATATCGTCAATTCCGAAATGGTTTCGGAGGGCGGCGACCGCGAGTTTGACGGTCACGGCACTCTGATCGCCATCGAGGACACGGAATGCCGCAAGCGTAATCCCGAGTTCACGAAAGAGGAAATAGAGGCCGAGTATAAGCGCATCTACAACCTCAACAAGGTTATCTGGCTTCCGCAGCCTATGCTCGAGGACGACGACTATCGACTGGGCATCCTCGACGAGAAGGAAGACGGAACTCCCGTCTTTGGCATGAGCTTTGCAGCTCACATTGATGAGATGTGTCGCTTTATCACTCCGAACAAGATTCTTCTTGCCGAGGTGTCCGATGAAGAGGCAGCCTCGAGCAAGGCTGGAGCAGAGTCTCGTCGCCGCATTGAGGCAGCCTACGAGATCCTGAGCAACGAAACGGACTGGGAGGGCAAGCCCTTCGAGATCGTTCGTATGCCCACCGCCGAGCCTATTGAAGTCGTTATCGCCCCTGGCGATGAAGATTACGAGCTCTATAAGGGCTTCATCGACGAAATGGGCGGCAAGTTTATGGATGGCACCCCCTGGCCCGAGGGCCCCGTCCACTTCTACGCCGCAGCGAGCTACTGCAACTTCCTGATTTGCAACGGCGTCGTTCTTGGCCAGCGTTATTACCACGAGGGCATGAGCGAGGTCGTGAAAGAGAAGGATGAGCAGGCCAAGGCAGTTCTTGAGAGCTGCTTCCCCGATCGCAAGGTCATCATGATTGATTCCCTCGCGCTTAACCTGTCCGGCGGCGGCGTGCACTGCTGGACTAAGGACGTGGCGGCCAGTCGTTAGTGAGCCTTAGAGCCTGCGCTCTTTGGCTTAGGCGCCACATGTACCGCTCCCCGAGGGATATCCGTGTTTTCCTCGGGGACACATTCAACAATAATTTTGATAATAATTCGAAAGGAAATAGGCATGAACAACAGCCTCCGCGGTCGCGACTACATCAACATCCATGATCTCTCCTCCGAGGATTTCCGCTATCTCATCGATCTTGCCTGGAACCTTAAGGCTCAGAAGAAGTCTGGTGTCGACCAGCGCTACTTCCCCGGCAAAAACGTCCTCGCCAACTTTGAGTGGGGCTCGACCCGTACTCGTTGCGCATTCGAGACCTCCTGCAACGATTTGGGCATGGGCTTCACTTATCTGACCAACTCCCACATGGGTGACTGCGAGACCGTCAAGGACGCCATGCGCGTCTTTAACGGCATGTATGATCTCATCGTCTATCGCGCACAGAAGGACGAGCAGTTCCTCTATGACGTCGCCGACCTGGTTGACATCCCGGTCATCAATGCCCTTACTCTCGGCGATCACCCGACTCAGATGCTCGCTGACGCTCTTACGATGGAAGAGCAATGGGGCGGTTTGCGTACGAGCCGCGGCAAGAAGATGGCTTTCGTTGGCAACTGCGCCGGCGCCCCGGTGTGGTATGGCCGTCTGTGCGCTATGCTCGACATGGACTTCCTCGCCATCGGCCCCGACGACCTCCGTCATCAGATGTGCAAGGAAATGATCGAAGAGGTGGAGGCCTGCTACGCCAAGTACGCTCCCAATAGGACCTTTACCATCACCTCTGACCTCGATGCCCTGGATGGCGTTGACGTTATCGTTACCGAGGAGTGGCGCTACATCAACCCCGAGTGCGGCGAAGAGGTTCTGGATCCCGACGACTACAACTCCTGGCTGGGCGATGCCGAGTCTTTGTACCCCTATCGCGTCACCAGCGAGCTGTGCAAGCGCACCAACAATCCCGACATCTTCTGCATGCATGAGCTTCCCTCTGTCCATAACGCAGATCACCGTGTCGGCAAAATGCTCCTCGACCAGTGCAAGAACGACCTCCATCGCGAAATCATCACCGAGGGCTTTGAGATTGCCGACGAGTGCTTTGAGGCCAACGCTTCGGTCATCTTCCGTGAGGCAGAGAACCGTCAGCACACCATCAAGGCCGTTATGTGTGCCCTTCTGGGTCTCTAGGAGCTGTATCAATGGAAAATGCAAAGTTAAAGAGCAGCAAGGTTTACGCATGGGTTCTCGTAATCGCGCTCGGCCTTATGTCTGCCGGCACGACCGGATCCTATAGCGTCATCGCGGGCTCCTTCGTCGCACCCGTGTGCGAGGAGTTCGGGTTTGACTATTCCATCTTCTCGTATTACTTCACCGCAACGCTCATTGGTCTTGCGGCAGCTCTTCCGTTTGTCGGAAAACTCATTCCCAAGGTCGTTGGCAAGGTTTGGCTCCCCGTTGTCGAGCTTATTTTGCTTGCTGCCGGCGCAGGCATGGCCTTCTACACCGAAGTCTGGATGTTCATCGCCGCTGGCGCCCTGATTGGCGTTTGCTTCGCCTTCACCACCGGCGTCGCCATGTCCGACGTTATTGACCAGTGGTTCAAAAAATCTGGTGGCCTGGCAATCGGTCTCGCTTGGGCAGTGAACTCGATTTACATGCTCATCATGAGCCCCGTCATCACCTCTGTCATCGAGGCCGCTGGCTGGAGGACTGGCTATCTGGTGCTCGCTGGCGTCTCCGCCGTGCTCATTCTCCCCGCTTCCGTCCTGATTATTCGCTATAAGCCTCAGGACAAGGGCATGCTGCCCTATGGCTACGTCGAGGGCGAGACGGTCACCGAGACCGAGGAGACGACCGAGGATAGCACGCGTGGCGTTAGCTATGCGCGCGCCATTAAGTCGCCTGCCTTCTTCTTCTGCATCGGCTTCCTCTGTCTCGTTCAGCTCACTTGCTGCATGAACCAGCTCTTCCCGACGTATGCTTCCGAGGTTGGTTTTAGCCCCATGGTGGGCGGCTTCATGGTATCCGCTGCATCGCTCTTCGATCTGTTCCTCAATCCGATCGTCGGCACCACTTGCGATAGGTTCGGCAGCACGAAGGCCATTCTGGGCTGGCTCGCTGTCTCCATCCTCTCCTTTGTCATGCTCATGATGAGCAGCGGCAACTCGACGCTCAGCATCCTCGCAGCAGGCGTGAACGACGTAATGTACGTCATCGCTGGCACTGCCCTGACCGTTTTGGTTATGGATGTCTTTGGCTCCCGCGATTTCGGTCGCATCTTCGCGCTGATCTGCTCCGTGGGCTATATCGTCGGCGCCTTTGGCATGCCCGTTATGATGAAGGTCTATGAGCTTGTCGGCTCCTTCCAGGGCGTCTTCATCTTCTGCATCGCATGTAACGTTATTATCGGCCTGTTCTTGCTGCTGGCAAAAAAGACTGGTAAGAACCTCTCCTGGGACGAATAGTTCGATTCGTCTTAGACATACGCTGTAGGGCTTAACCTGCAGCCGCTTTGGGGCATCGACTAACATCGGTGCCCTTTTTCATCGAATGTGACAAAGGAGCAGCCACTTTGTCACATTGAGTGGCATGTAAATCGAGGTCTAATACTTTTCCGAGAAGTGAACGGCCATACTTGGACCTCCGAAGCATCGACATTTTTGACGTCAAACCCGCAGGATTTGGCTGGCAAAACCGCAGGAAATTGCATCTCGAAAGTGCCGATGCTTCGGGGGCCCGTTTTCACTCGTTCACTTCTCGGGAAAAGTATTAGACCTCGTTGTATGGGGACCTCGCGGTAGCCCATGTCGGCGAGCACCTG
>CABUCA010000016.1 GCA_902489965.1 uncultured Collinsella sp. | reverse complement strand
AGCTGGCCGCTGCGCGGCCAGCAGACTAAAGTCTTGAAGCAAAAACGGGTGGTAGCCGGTACGGCCACCACCCGTTTGTCTCATATCCAGCCCATAGCAGGCCAGCTACTTCTTAATGCCGCGTCCCAGGCGCTCAGCGACCGACGCCACGGCACTCTCGTCGACCGAGCCGCAGCTCACGCAGCCATCGTGGGCACGCATCTGACCGGTGACCTCGTCCATCGCGAGCGGCGCCACCTTCTCGAGCTTAAAGCCCTTGCCGGCGCGCATGTTCTCCTTTGCCACGCTGATCATGAGCTTAATACGGTTGAGCTGGTTGACCTCGGATGCACCGGGGTCGTAGTCCACCGCGACGATGTTGCTCTCGGGATGTTGGCGGCGCAGCTCCTTGATCACGGCCTTGCCCACCACGTGGTTGGGCAGGCACGCGAAGGGCTGCGTGCAGATGATGTTGGGCGCACCGTGGTCAATCAGATCGAGCATCTCAGCCGTGAGCAGCCAGCCCTCGCCCATGTTGTTGCACACAGAAAGCACCGTGCGGGCCTTATCGGCCATGGTGCCGATGCGCTCGGGCGCCTCAAAGCGGCGGGACTTTTCGAGCATCTCCTCCACCGGCGTACGCATCCAGTCCACGAGCTTGATGAGCGCCTGCATGCCCGCACGCGTTGTAGCAGAGCTACCCAGCTCATCCTTCTGCAGCTCGGCGTTGCTCATGGAGTACAGGAAGAAGTCGAGCAGGCCCGGCACCACGGCCTCGCAGCCCTCGCGCTCGATAACGTCGACCACGTGGTTGTTGGCTGTGGGATGGAACTTGACCAGGATCTCGCCGACCACGCCCACGCGCGGCTTGGCACCCTCGCCCACGAGCGGCATGGTGTCGAACGCGCGGATGGCCTCGCGGCACAGCTTGGTGTAGTTGTGGCGGTTAAACTTGGGCGCCAGCTTGCGAGCGCGCGCCATGTACTCCTCGTAGAGCGCGTTGGCGGCACCGGGCGTAGCCTCGTACGGGCGGCAGCGATAGAGCATCTGCATCATCACGTCGCCAAAGAGCACCGCGTAGACTGCCTGCTTAAGCAGCGCCGGCGTAATCTTAAAGCCAGGGTTGTCCTCGCCCAGCGCCACGGCCGAAAGCGAGATCACCGGGATCTCGGGGTGGCCGCTCTCGCGCAGGGCCTTGCGGATGAGTGCGATGTAGTTGGTGGCACGGCAGCCGCCGCCGGTCTGGCTGATAACCACGGCTGTCTTGGACAGGTCGTATCGACCGCTCTCGATGGCCTCCATGATCTGGCCCGTCACCAGGATCGACGGATAGCAGATGTCGTTGTTCACGTAGCGCAGGCCGGCCTCGACGGCATCGTGATCGGTCGAGGGCAGCAGCTCCAAGTTGTAGCCAGCACCACGGAACACCTCTTTGACCAGGTCAAAGTGGATCGGCGCCATCTGCGGGCACAGGATGGTGTAGCCCTCCTCGCGCATCTGCTCGGTAAAGGGCACCTTGGGCCACGCGGTCGAAGCACTCTCGCGCTGCGCCTCGAACGTGTACTTACGGCTCGCGAACGCGGGGGCATCCGTGGAGGGCGCCACCGGCGCGGCATCGCCCTGCTCGTAAGTCTCGCCCGCGGCCGTAGCCTCGGCCAAGCGCTCGGCCTCCTGGTCCTTGAGCGCCGCCATGAGCGAGCGAATACGGATACGCGCGGCGCCCAAGTTGGACACCTCGTCAATCTTGAGCACGGTGTAAATCTTGCCGCTGGCCTCCAGGATCTCCTGCACCTGATCAGTGGTCAGAGCGTCCAGGCCGCAGCCGAAGGAATTGAGCTGGATCAGGTCCAGGTCGTTGCGCATCGTCACAAAACGGGCGACGGCGTACAGGCGGCTGTGATACATCCACTGATCGACGACGCGAATCGGACGCTCGGGCTTCACCAGATGCGCGAGCGAATCCTCGGTAAAGACCGCAAAGCCAAAGCTCGAGATAAGCTCGGGCAGGGCATGGTTGATCTCGGGGTCGTTATGGTAGGGACGACCGGCGAGCACGATGCCGTGACCGCCGTGGTCCTCGACCCACTTGAGAGCTTCCTCGCCCATGGTCTGGATATCCTCGTGGAAACGCGCATCGGCCTCAAAGGCAGCGTTGACAGCGGCATCGACCTCGGAGCGCGTGATCTTGGGACCGCGCACGCGACCGCGACCGGCTTGCGCATCGGCCACGCGATCAACGGCGAGCACCTGGTATAGACGGCGCTTGAGCTCGGTCTTGTCGTGATAGGGCACAAACGGGTACAGGAACTCGATGTTCTGCTCACGGATCTCGTCGATGTTGAGCGCCAGCGCCGTGGGGTAGCTCATGACGATGGGGCAGTTATAGCAGTTGCCGGCGGTCGGATCCTCCTTGCGCTCCCAGCGCACGCACGGCATCCAGATAAAGTCGACGTCACGGTCGATGAGGTTCATCACGTGGCCGTGGCTCATCTTGGCCGGATAGCACACGCTCTCGGACGGCATGGACTCGATGCCCGCCTGGTAGGTCTTTTTGCTCGACTGGTCGGACAGCTGCACGCTAAAGCCCAGGCGCGTAAAGAACGCATGCCAGAAGGGGTAGTTCTCGTACATGTTGAGTGCGCGCGGGATACCCACGGTGCCGCGCGGGGCCTCGTCGGGGCTCAGGACCTCGCGGTCAAAGAGCAGCTCGTTTTTCTTTTTGAAGAGGTTGGGGGCCTCAGTCTTCTGCTTTTTGTGGCCGGCGCCCTTCTCGCAGCGGTTGCCGGTAATGAAGCGCCTACCGCCGCCAAAGTCGTTGACGGTAAGCTGGCAGTTGTTGGAGCAGCGACCGCAGCGGACATGCTTTTGCGTCACGGTGAGGTGCGCGATGTCCTCAGCCGAAAGAATGGTCGAGGTGCCGTCGGCGCCGGCGCGATCGCGGGCGAGCAGGGCCGCACCGTAGGCGCCCATGCAGCCGGCGATGTCGGGACGCACGGCATGAACGCCGGTGAGCTGCTCAAACGCGCGCAGCGTGGCATCGGACATAAAGGTGCCGCCCTGGACGATTACCTGGCTGCCGATCTCCTTGGGATCGCGCAGCTTAATGACCTTGAACAGGGCATTCTTGATGACGGAATAGGACAGGCCGGCCGCGATGTCGCCCACCGTGGCGCCTTCCTTTTGCGCCTGCTTGACGCGCGAGTTCATAAAGACCGTGCAGCGACTTCCCAGGTCGACCGGGGCTTTGGCATGGATGGCGGCGTTGGCGAACGCGCGCACGTCCATGTTCATAGAGACGGCGAAGCTCTCGATAAAGCTACCGCAACCCGACGAGCAGGCCTCGTTGAGCATGATGTGCTCGATGACGCCGTCCTTGACGCGCAGGCACTTCATGTCCTGGCCGCCAATGTCCAGAATGAACTCGACGCCGGGCAGGAACGCCTTGGCGCCGCGCAGGTGCGCGACGGTCTCGATCTCGCCGGAATCGGCCTTGAGGGCCTCGATGAGCAGCGCCTCGCCGTAGCCCGTGGTGGTCACGTGGCCTATGGTGCAGCCGGCGGGGATGTGGTTGTAGAAATCGGCCATGATGACCTTGGCCGTGCCCAGGATGTCGCCGTTGTTGTTGCCGTACCAGGTGTGCAACAGCTGGCCGTCCTCGCCCACAAGCGCAGCCTTCATGGTGGTGGAACCGGCGTCGATGCCGATGAACACGCGGCCGGTGTAGCCTTCGAGTTTGCCCTTGGGGACGACTTCCTGGTCGTGGCGGGTCTTGAACTCGGCGAAGTCCTCGTCGGTGGCAAAGAGCGGATCCAGGCGCTCGACCTCGGCACCCTGTGTGTCACCCAGGGCATCGATGGCCTCGATGAGCTGCGGGAACGTGCTGAGCTTGTTGGACTCGTGCGCCATGGCGGCGCCGCTCGCCACAAACAGGTGGGCGTTTTGGGGCACAATGCGGTGCTCCTCGTCCAGGTTGAGCGTGAGGTAGAAGCG
Organism: uncultured Collinsella sp.; assembly: GCA_902489965.1. Classification (GTDB taxonomy): domain Bacteria; phylum Actinomycetota; class Coriobacteriia; order Coriobacteriales; family Coriobacteriaceae; genus Collinsella. The sequence goes on along the minus strand of CABUCA010000016.1, from coordinate 28,289 downwards.
GTGGCGCAGCTCGGAGAGGTACTGCAGCGGGCCGCCCAGGAAGGCAACGTTGCCGCGGATGGGACGGCCACACGCCAGGCCCGAAATGGTCTGGGTCACGACGGCCTGGAAGATGGAGGCGGCCACGTCCTCGGGGCGGGCGCCTTCGTTGAGCAGCGGTTGGACGTCGGTCTTGGCAAAGACGCCGCAGCGGCTGGCGATGGGATAGATGGTGGTGGCGTTGGCCGCGAGTTCGTTAAGGCCGCTGGCATCGGTGTGCAGCAGGGTTGCCATCTGGTCGATGAACGCGCCCGTACCGCCGGCGCAGGTGCCGTTCATGCGCTGTTCGATGCCGTTGTCAAAGTAGATGATCTTGGCGTCCTCGCCGCCCAGCTCGATGGCGACATCGGTGGCCGGGATGAGGGTCTCGACGGCACGCTTGCTGGCAATGACCTCCTGGACAAACTCCAGGTCGAGCCACTGGGACAGCAGCAGGCCGCCCGAACCGGTGATGGCGCAGGTCATTTGGGCCGTCGGCAACACGGTCGCAGCACCCTCGAACAGGTCGCGGGCGCAGGCACGGACGTCGGTGTGGTGGCGCTGGTACTTGGCGTAGACGATCTGGTTGTCGTCGTTGAGCACAGCAAGCTTAACGGTAGTGGAGCCCACGTCGATGCCCAGGTGCAGGTTGCCGCGGGCGGCCTCGGGGTTGAAGATCGCGCCTTCGGGGGCCTGGGCGGCGGCTACGGGCTCAGCGGCGGTGGCGGGCTCGCTGACGACGGACGTCTCCCCTGCCACGTTCTTGGCATCGGCAACTGCCTCGGCAACTTTCTCGGCAGCTGCGGTCGCGGCCTTCTGCGCGGCATCCACCACGGCGGGCGCAGCCTCACGCGCGGCAGTGACCATACGGTCCTTAATGCCCTCGACGAGTTTGCTCATTGTCTCTCCTCTTAGTTGTTGGACTCGACGGCTGCGGCGGTGTCGGCCGCGTCCTCGAGCTGCAGGTTCAATAGCTTCATGCCGTATTCCGGTACGTTGATATCGATGGGTTGGCCATACAGGTCACCAGGGCGCACAAAAGCGAGCACCGTCATAATGCGCGCCATGGTCTCGGGCGATTCAGAAAGGTCACGCTCAAACCAACGCTGGATCATGCCGACCTCGGCACTCACGACATAGGTGACGTAGTAGTCAAAGAAGGTGCCCAGCGCCAAGCCCAAAATGCCCGTCTGTGCGCGCGGCACCACGGCCTCGCGTGCGGTATCGATGATCTTTTTAATAAAGGCGGGGTCGCCGCCCGGGCCCAGCAGCGATCCGATTAAATCGCGGTTGGCCGCAAGGTAGCGCAGCAACTCAACCGAACCGGGTGCCGGCTCGAGCTCATCGATGTTGTGATAGAGATCGGGCAGCTGAGCTGCGGTGATGAGCTCAATGCGCTCACGGATCTCGGCCAGCAAGCCGTCCTCGATTTGATTGATAAAGTCAGGAATATCGCGGTAGTGCGAATAGAACGTTCGGCGCGTAAGACCGGCGCGCTCGGTGAGCGACGCGACGTTAATGCGCGAAAGGTCGCCGCTTTCGGCAAGCTCGCTGGCAAGCGCCTGGCGAAGGGCGCGCTGCGAGCGAAGGGACCGGCGGTCGCATTTCTCGAGCTGGGACAAGCGTCCTCCTTGCTACTCAACCTGTGCGCTATTGCACAGTGCGAGTATTATTGCACACCATGTGCATCAACACGTAAAGGCAATATTTGGGATGTGACAAAAGGGCAGTCCCTTTGTCACATTCCACGGCGGCATTACCGATTGTCCAAAATGTCATTCGTGGGTAGAATAGTGTCGACGGCAGCCCAAGTTCTGGAAAGCTGGGCAGCGCCGTTGCTTGGATTAAGGGGTCAACGCCTTAGCGGCGGCGACCCCTTTTACGTTGCTTCGAACGTTGCTTGAGTGCCTCGGAAAGCCCGACGAGCGCTGTGAAGAACGAGACCAAAGCGGTCAGAAGTCTCACAAAATCAATCAGATCGGTCATGGGCATCACCTCCCATCAGATGGAGGGCGTTGCCCGGCACATGGAACTGCCGCCAACAGTATCAATTCTATCAAAGCGCAGTTAGATATGCGAATGTTTGTTCGTATTTCAAGAGACCAGCGTCACCTACGACAAAGGGGCTGTCCCTTTGTCACATTATTCGATGACGGTGCGGGAGTTTTGCTTGCGCATGGTGGCGAGCATGTGTTTGGGGACGGCATGAACCATGCAGCTGCCGATGGTCGCGCTCGCGGCGGCCTTGGCCGCGTCACTGCCATTCTTGGTGGCATAGCTGTGACGGAAGCGCTTGAGCATGGCGATGTCGTTGCCGCCGTCGCCGTAAACCGCGACCTCGTCCTCGGCAATACCGTAGTAGCCCGCCAGCCAGGCCACGCTCTCGCCCTTGTTGCACGCCACGTCCGTGATCTCGAACATCACCGGATCGAACGGCGCGTTGACCACGCGGTCCGATCGCTCGGCCAAATATGCTTTAAGGTCACGCTCCAGCTCGGGCGAGGTCACGCGGCAGTTGATCTTGCACACATCGTGGCGTAGGATGTCGCCGATCGACTGGTCGAAATACTGTTCCTCGTGATACCCGCCGCGCGCACGCATGCCGCGCATCACAATACGCTTGATGGGGCTGTCCTTTTTAAAGCCCGCCTGGTGCATCTCGAACGACCCACTCGAGAACATGCCATCGGGTGTGGAGCAGTCAAAACAGATATCCGGAAACTCCTTGAGCAGCTCCTCGGTGATTTGTGGGTCGATGGTCCAGGTCTTGAGCACCTCGCCATGGCTGTCGCGCACGATGGACCCATTGGAGCAGCAGGCGTCAAGCGCTAGGCCCGTAAAGCCATGCTCGCCGATCGGCAACGTCGAGCGTCCAGTCGCGGGAACCACGTGCAGGCCAGCCTCAGTCAGCTCGCGAATGGCGCGGCGGATGGTCCCATCTGCCTCGTGCAGGGCGTTCAGCAGCGTTCCGTCTAAGTCACTCGCAAACATCTTGATCATGGGGCATGCCTCTCCTTCGTCTGCACGATATTTTAGACGAAAGAGAGGCGTGCCCATGCAAGGGTGTTCCAACGCGCCGGGACATTCGCTTCTGCAAAGCAACGGCGCCCCAGCTCGTTAAGACAATCGCCACAAGCGACTTTTCAGCCGATACAACAGCGCCGTCGTCAACGTCAGCACCGCTAACATGGCTGCGAATACAATCGCCGGTGTCCATCGATCATATGCAACCCCGTACGTCAATTGGCCGATAGGTGTTGCGCAGGAAAGGACCATGTAAACGACCGAAAGCACTTTTCCGCAGAGTTCAGTCGGCGCTGCCCGCTGAACAAACGCGATGACTTCAACCGACGCAATGCTTGCCCACACCATGACCCATGCCGAACCAACCGCAAACACGGTGAACACGTATGCATCTGCGCCGAACAATTGCGCGACAATAATCGGTGCGATTCCAAAACAGATCATCGCAACATATCGACATATGCCATTGAAAGAAAAGCGATGCGGCCAAATGCCGACCAAGCCACTGCCGGCAAGACCACCCAAGCCCATAGCCACCTCAACTATCCCAACGCAGGACGATTGCATGCCGAGATGCTTTGTAACAATAATGGGAGCGCCAATCGTTAGCCCAACCAACGCAAGGTTCAAAACGGCCGCAAGCAAAATCACAGCGACCAATGATGCATTTTGCAACAGATACCGAATCGACTCCCGAAAATCGTTTCGGCATGTCGTACGAGTCGCGCCGTCTCCCATCGTTTCAGATGAGGCATTTTGCTTGAGTGCGACCCCAAACAAGAGAGCTAAAATCGCAAACGCCACCGACGCGGTTGTGTAAAGAGTATCGATGCCAAAGCACCCATAGACTGCCGTCCCGACCACAGGGCCCAAGATATTGCTCACCATGGTCATCTGCGAAACCAATGCAGTGGCCCTCTCAACCTTCTCTTCACCCGCCATGCGCACCGTCTCAATTTGGAGCATTGGCTTTAGCAGCGATTGAACGCCATATTGGACACAAAGTATCGCTACTACGACGACCGCAAGAGGCAATGAGTGCTTCATGGGGATAGACAGCAGTGATGCAGCCATCAGAGCAATGCCGAGGGCCACGAGGACCTCGCGATGTCTTCCCCTATCCGCCAAGATTCCGCCAACCGGAGTTGCAAGTACGCCGGGTATGAACGCCGTCGCCACGACGACGCCATATAACGTTGACGATCCACTGCAATCGAACAAGTAAAGTGGATACGCAAAGCACAGCGCCGACAGCATCGAATACGTGCACAGCTGCGCAACCAGAAGTTCCGCGAGCCTGATTGACCGCACTGTTTTTGATTTCAACGAGGCGCCGACGTCTCTCAGCCCAGCCATAAGTCCGCTCCCTATACATACCGCTAGTATGTATTTATCGACTTGAAAAGGGCAGCCGTGGCTACCCTCACAAATCAATTACATACCGTTGGTATCTATATTACCACCCGGCGCGGTCCCATACGTCCCAAATCTGCGCCGTTGTCTGACGCACTTCATTACCCAAATCGAGCCCCACCGCGGCCGCCATCTGCGCCAAACATTGAGCGCGAGCGAGCATTCGATCCTTGGGCTCGAGCGGACGAAACAGTGGCAGCAACCAGAGATTCGCCAGCAACGATACGGCCTCTGCCGCTTCGCGCGGGCATTCGCACGCAATGGATCCGTCGGCGATGCCCTCCTCGATCACCGGCAAGAGATAGCCATCGGCCGACTCGTCAAATGAGCCCTGATACTGCATCGCCAGTAGACGCGAGCTTTTTACCGGATCTGCTGCAGGACGCATACGTGCCCATAGCTCAATTTGCGGAACAACGGACTCGGGAGCGTAAAGCCTTTTTAGCTTTTGGGCGCCGGTCATATTACCGACGCCAAGCATCGAGCGACGGTGCTCAACAATCGGAGTCATCGCCCGATCAAACGCGGCGTTGAAAATCTCTTCTTTGCTCTTGAAGTGATGATAGACAGCGCCCTTGGTCATGCCATCGAGACGGTCAACGATATCTTGAATGCTCGTCCCCTCATAACCCTGTGCACAGAATAGCTCCAGTGCCGCGTCGAGAATCTTCGCGACCGTCTCCTCGGGATATTTATTGCGACCCATAATCCGTCCATCCGCAACACAAGCCTTATGCCTCACTGCAGTATTTTAACGTTGCAGATGACAGACGGTCGGCCCTACACCGCGGCGGGGCCGTGCTCGCCGGTACGGATGCGGATAACATCCTCGACCGGCTCGACCCAAATCTTGCCGTCTCCAACGGCACCGGTGCGGGCGGCGTTGCAGATGATGTCGACAATGCCGTCGACATGTTCATCGGCGCAGATAAGGGTGAACTGTACCTTAGGGATGGTATTGACGAGCAGTTCGTTGCCGCGAACGTATTCCTTCCAGCCATGCTGCGCGCCGCAGCCCTGCACCTGGTTGATAGTCATACCGCGAACATCAGCAGCAAACAGCGCATCCTTGAGCACCTCAAGCTTCTCCTGGCGCACGATAGCCGTGATCTTTTTCATAATGAATTCCTCTCAATAATCAACGTATCCCTTTACATGAGACGCGGGTTTCCCAGGTGCCGCAGATTGGGTTGAAAGAGGAGCGCCGCGTACTTTTGTACGCAAGCGACGGTTTGAAACCCAAGGTGCGGTGCCTGGGGAAGCCGCTAGTCAAGTCCCGAGAAGGAGGGATATGCGCTCTCACCGTGTTGACTTGCATCCAGGCCCAGCGCCTCGTCGGCCTCGTCCACGCGCAGGCTGCCGTGGAACAGCGCCTTGACCACCGCGGCGGTCACCAAATCGAGCACCAGCACAATAGCGACCGTCACCACAATGCCCAAAATCTGCGAGATGAGCAGAGAAACGTCACCCGTGTAGAACAGGCCACCCTTACCGGTCCACGAGAGCTCCGGCACGCAGAACAGGCCCGTGAGCACGCCGCCCAAGATACCGCCGATACCGTGGCAGCCGAACGCGTCGAGTGCATCATCGTAGCCGAACTTGGTCTTAAGATGGCTGATGGCCAGGTAGCAGACGGGCGATACGATCAGGCCCATGACCAGCGCCGCCCACGGCTCGACAAAGCCCGCACCCGGCGTAACCTCCACAAGGCCCGCAACCAAACCGGTGCTAGCACCCACCAGCGTGGGACGACCGGTGTGCACGCGCTCGACGACAAGCCACGAGACCATGCCCGCCGCGCTGGCCGTCACGGTGTTGAGGATGGCGAGTGCCGCCACGGCGTCGGCCTTAAACTCGCTGCCGCCGTTAAAGCCAAACCAACCAAACCAAAGTAGACCGGCGCCCAGCGCCACAAACGGCACGTTATGCGGACGGTAGCTCACCATGCCAAAGCCGCGACGACGGCCGAGCATTAAGCAGAGAATCAGGCCCGTGAGACCGGACGAAATGTGTACCACGTCGCCGCCGGCAAAGTCGAGCGCGCCGATGATGTCGCCGATAAAGGAGCCATCGCCGCCCCAAACCATGTGGGCGAGCGGCGCATAGACCACAAGCAGCCAAATGCCCAGGAAGGCCGTCATAGCGCCAAACTTAACGCGACCTGCCAGGCTACCCGTGACGATAGCAGCCGTGATCATGGCAAATGCCATCTGGAAGGCGATGTTGATGATCTGAGGGTAGACGGCACCATCCGCGGCATTGCCCTCGGCCGCCTGCAGCACCTGGTTGAGCACCGGCAGGCACAGCAGCTGGTCAAGGCCCCCAATAAACGGGCTGGAACCGTCGCCGCCGTAGGCCAGCGACCAGCCGGCGACAATCCACAGCACACCAACCAGGCCAATGGCGCCAAAGCACATAAGCATGGTGTTGATGACATTTTTGCGCCTGGACAGGCCGCCATAGAAAAACGCCAGACCCGGTGTCATTAAAAACACGAGCATGGTGCAGATGAGCATAAACGTTGTCGATCCCGTATCGTACATTCGCTCCCCCTTGGTCGCATGAACGTTGTCGGCGCTCATGATGCGGCCGAGGGCCAACTGGTGTAGACCAGATACGGCGTTGTTAAACGCCGCGTTGTCGAATGGAAACGGTGCCGCAATCTTGGAAACGGCACGGCAACGGGCGCGAAACGAACGGGAAACGTGCGAACGAGAAGGGCGCGCTTGGCTCCGCCCCGCCTAGCGCCGGAACAGCTCGCGAGCTCGGTCGCGGAGATCGGTGGCCCGGATGACGCCCTCGTAGCGATTGATGCGCAAGCGCGGGAAGGCGTTAAAGAAGCGTAGGTCGCGGCGGCTGAGTGACACGCTCGGCACCGGGCGGCTCATGCGCTTGCCGGCAAGGCGATGACTGAGCGACGGACGCGGCATGCTCGGCGCGGCATCGGCCACGCGGCGGGCCGCGAGCGCCAGGCCGCGAGCACCATCCGAGATAAACGTCGGCATCGAAGCCTTCTCGCGCAGGGCATCGAGCGCCGCGTCGCCCAGCTCGGCCAGCCACGCGTTAACGGCACGGCCGCGGATATGCGTCTGCGCCACCGAGTCAATCGCTGAATCGGGAATACGTTCGAGCATAGAGTCGGAGGCGTCGGCAAGCGACTCGTTGATACGGTCGGCAAGGTCGGCCCGGACGCGCTCCAGCTGATCAGACAGACGCCGCCAGCTGGCCAACGAGCACACCGCGTCGACAATCATCGCGACCGCGACGATGAAAGCGGACAGCCGCACAATCAGCACCGGCAGATGGCCAAGCAGCCCCAGCAATGCCGGCTCCACTAAACGGCAAATACACAACGCACCCAAGCCAAACGCGCAGGCCCAGTACAGGCAGATGCGTCCGTGCAGGTTAAACGGCAGATGCGAGTAATCCCAGAACCGGGCACCCGTCGTTTTTTCCAACAGCACGCCCACGCTATATTCGATCACGCTGCATACGAGCGCGGCAGCGACAAACTGGCTCGAGGCGTCTGGGATTCCACGCAGCAGCAGCCAGCACGCGATGCCGCCTGCACCGTAGATGGGACAACACGGCCCTAGCAAAAAGCCGCTGTTGGCAAAGCGTCCGTGGTTGAGCATGGCGCAGACTGTCGACTCCCATACCCAGCCGCAAAAACCGTAGAAGGCAAACGAGAGTACCAGCGCCGAGAGCGGACAGGCGGCAAGCGTCGCGCCGTCAAATGTCATGTCGATCGCGGTTCCCACCGTCTACCCTCTCCTCTTTTCGCTCGATTCGCCACTCACGCCATCGTCCGCCTCGTCCTTGCGTGGCAGACGACCGGCAACCGTCTCGCGCAATGCGCACCATTTATCGGCCAAGCACACAATCCATGCCTCGCGACACGTCGGCGGCACCGGTACCAGCGGAAACATATGGCGCGCGATGATATTCCGCTCGCGCGACGTCAGCTCAAAATCCTCTTCGGCACGCGCCAGGGCAAAAAACGGATGCCGAAATCCGTGCAATCGATGGCTTGGGTCGGGATCGTGCCAATCGTAGAGAAAGTAATCGTGCAGCAGGGCCCCGCGCAGCAGCGAGGCGCGGTCGATCGAAATGCCAGCACGGCGCAAGCGCTCGGCAAAGGACAGGCTCGCCCGCGCTACCGAAGTCACATGCGCATAGACCGTCACATCGCCATGTTGGATAAACTCATGCGTCAGGCCCAAGCGACCCGTCTGGGCAAGCTGACGGGCGGCATCGTCGACCTCGCGCGCGATTTTCTCGGCACGAACGGTATCGGACATGCTGCCTCCTTCCAGCGGCCCACGGCGACAAGCCACGGCCTGCACACATTGAATAAAATCATCATCGAATCTACCAGTATGGCATCGGACAAAACGTTTTGCCCCACCAGTTGGCGAATTACCGCGCCGCCGTCACATATCAAACGCCAAAATGTGCGAGACTGTCTTGTGCAATTGTGCCGGCCGAGGGAGTGCCGGCGCACGATTCGCATGGAGTAACCCACAACGATGCTGCTTACGCAAACGACAACGCCCGAGGACGTCAAGGCTCTCGATCGCGCCGAGCTTCCGCTGCTCTGCGGCGAGATCCGCCACGCCATCCTCGAAAGCTCCGCCGCCGTCGGCGGGCACGTTGCCCCCAACCTGGGCGTCGTTGAGCTTACGGTCGCGCTCCATCGCGTGTTTAACTCCCCCACCGACAAAATTGTCTTTGACGTGTCACACCAGACCTATGCCCACAAGGCGCTGACTGGGCGCGCGTACACTTATATCGACCCGGCACGCTACGGCGAGGCCTCTGGCTTTGCCAATCCCGACGAGTCCGAACACGACCTGTTCGCCATGGGCCACACCTCCACATCGGTGAGCCTGGGCTGCGGCTTGGCGCACGCTCGTGACCTGGCGGGCGATGCGTACAACGTCATCACCATCATTGGCGACGGTTCGCTTTCGGGCGGTCTGGCGTTTGAGGGCTTTAACAATGCCGCCGAGCTCGACAGCAACCTGATCATCATCGTCAACGATAACGACCAGTCCATTGCCGAGAACCATGGCGGCCTGTATCGCAATCTGGCCGAGCTGCGCGCCAGCAACGGCACCTGTGAGCGCAACGTTTTCCGCGCGATGGGGCTCGACTACCGCTATCTGGACGCCGGTAACGATGTGTTAGCCCTGGTCGACGCGCTGCAGGAACTGCGCAATATCGATCATCCCATCGTGCTGCACGTCTCCACCGCCAAGGGCAAGGGCTTTGAGCCGGCCCAGAGCGACCCCGAGCGCTGGCACCACGTGGGTCCGTTTGACATGGCGACTGGACGCAAGCTCTGCCCGGGCCATCCGAGCGAGCCCGCGCCGCGCACCTATGCCGACATTACGGGCGAGGCGCTCAGCGCCGCCATCGAGCACGATCCGCAGGTCGTGGGCATCACGGCCGCCACGCCCTACATCATGGGCTTTACACCCGAGCTTCGCGCCGCGGCAGGCAAGCAGTTTGTTGACGTGGGCATTGCCGAGGAGCACGCCGTGACCTTTGCCACCGCGCTTGCGCGCTCGGGCGCCAAGCCAGTCTTTGGTGTGTACGGCACGTTTTTGCAGCGCGCCTACGACGAGCTGTGGCACGACCTATGCCTCAACGACGCCCCCGCAACCATCTTGGTGTTTGGCGCGTCGATCTTTGGCACCACGTCCGAGACGCACCTTTCATTCTTTGATATTTCCATGCTGGGCGGTCTTCCCAACATGCACTACTTGGCGCCGGCCTGCATGGAGGAATACCTGTCCATGCTGAGCTGGTCGCTCGACCACCGCGAGCATCCCGTAGCGATCCGTGTACCGGGCATTGGCCTGGTAAGCCGCCCCGACCTGGCGCCTGCCGAAGACACCGACTACAGCGCCGTTCGCTACAACGTGGTGCGCCAGGGCCGCGACGTGGCCGTGCTCGCACTTGGCGACTTCTTTGAGCTGGGCGAGCGCGTGGCAAATCGCTTGGCCGCCGAGTACGGTATCGAAGCCACGCTCGTCAACCCGCGCTTTGCAACCGAGCTCGACCGCGAGTTCCTCGATAGCCTTGCTGTCGAGCATCGTGTTGTCGTGACCATCGAAGACGGCATCTTGGACGGCGGCTGGGGCGAGCGCGTCGCGTGCTACTTGGCCTGCACGCCCGTGTGCACGCGCACCTTCGGCATCGCCAAGGGCTTCCCCGACCGCTACGACCCCAACGAGCTGCTCGCGCAGAACGGCATGACTGTCGAGAACATGGCCGCCGAAGCCGTAAGGCTACTCAACGAGTAAAAAACCTCCGCAAGGGAAGCACCCCTGCGGAGGTTTTTGTTTTCGCGGCGCGATTATCTCAATCTGTAACATCTAGAGGATAAATCCTCGTCCAGATGTTACAGATCTAGATAAGACATCTTAGTCCCAGACCTTTGTCTCAATCTGTAACAGATAGAGACCTTTTGGCCGTCCAGATGTTACAGATCGAGACAAAGCAGCAAGATAATTAGCGGTAACTTTGCTTGAGAATCTCGACGACGTCGGGTTCAGTCAGTGTCACGGGGTCGTGGCTGAACAGGACGCCGTTGGTCGTCAGAGCGTTGTGTGCGATGGCCGGCAGCTCTTCGACCGTAATCCCCCACTCGCTCATGGCGAGGTCTGCCACATGGCAAGCCTCCATCAGGCGCGTAAGCTCAACCACAAAATCGTGCGGATCATTCGCGGCGGCATTACCCATCAGACGCGCCATGTCGATATAGCGCTCGGGCGCGGCGCCGTGATCGATCATCCACGTGTGGTAGGCACGGGCAATCATGATGAGTCCGGCGCCGTGCGGCAGGTCGTGATGATGCGCGCTCATGCCATGTTCAAGGCCGTGCGAGCCCGTGGTGCCCGAGGCATCCATGGCATAGCCGCCGAGCGTGTTGGCAAACGCAAGACTCGAGCGCGCCTCCAGGTCATCGCCATTATTGACGCACGTAGGCAGCGCGGCCGCAGCACGGCGGATGCCCTCGCGGCAAACCATGTCACCCATGGGCGTGTTGGTATTTGAGATGTAGCACTCAACGCAATGGAACAGGGCGTCGAATCCCTGATAGGAGGTCAGACGCGCCGGGACGCTCACCATGAGCTCGGGATCGACGACCGAAAGCACCGGAAACAGGCGCGGATCGCCCAAGCGAAGCTTCTCGTCATTTTCCTCGCAGGACAGGACACCGCCCGCATCGAACTCGGAGCCGGTACCCGCCGTGGTGGTCACGCAAACAAGCGGCAGCGGATCGTTAGGGATGGGCAGGCCGAGCGCAGTGCCACCATTCACAAAGTCCCAAATGTCACCGGGGCACTCGTTGCCCTCGGTATCGGCATGCGGGTTGGCTGCCACCGCGCAGATGCCCTTGCTGCCGTCCATGACCGAACCGCCACCGAGCGCCAGCACGAAGTCGCATCCATGGGTACGCGCTATCCAGCCACCTGCGTTGACGGTCTCGCGCAGCGGATTGGGCTCAATGCGATCGAACAGTTCATACGCCACGCCAGCGCGATCGAGCTCAGCCTCCACGCGCTGCAGATATCCAAAGCGCTTGACCGAATTGCCGCCGGTGGTAACGATGAGCGTTTTGGTGCCGGGTAGCTTCTGCGCGCCCAGCTCGCTCAGCTTGCCCGCGCCAAACAACACCTTGGTCGGCGCAAAAAACGAATAGCCGTTCATACGCGATCTCCTTACTTATATACGTGTCGCGTTGCCGCCATTATAGCGACCGCCGCGAGCGACCACGCCATCCGCAAAACGCTTTCTCAGCTGTAATAATCGGCGTTTGCCCAGATAAAACCTGCCAAAATAAACCTGTCCCTTTTTGGTAGGTAGAATTACCCATAAGACGAGTATGTTTCTGAGTTATTTCGTGTTGACCCATTTGAGCGGGATAGGGTATAACTCTACTCAACCGCTAGGGATTTTATTGAGAAAGGTGTTCTACCATGAGCAAGAACCTCTCCCAGCAGGTCGTTCTCGACCGCCGCGGCTTCGTTGCCGCCACCTTCGCAACCGTCGCCGGCCTTGGTCTTGCCGGCTGCTCTGACACCAGCGCCGAGGCCGACAAGGGTTCCGCCACCGGCTCCTCCAAGGGCTCCGAGGATACCGCGGCTTCCACCACGCTCGATGCCAAGGCATTCGACAAGCTCGTCAACGACGGCCCCAAGGCCGATGACGACGCCATCGCCGCCAGCACCTGGGCGACGGCCGTCAAGGACGCCGGCGTCTTTAAGATCGGTGGCGTTCAGACCTCCACGCTCTTCTCCCTCCTCAACGAGAAAGACGGTCAGACCCGCGGCTTCGACGCCGGTATCGCACAGCTCCTGTCCAACTACATCCTGGGCGAGAACAAGGTCGAGATCACCCAGGTGACCTCGGACACGCGCGAGTCCGTTCTGCAGAACGGCCAGGTCGACGCTGTCTTTGCCACCTACACCATTACCGACGAGCGCAAGAAGCTCGTCTCCTTTGCCGGTCCCTACTACTACACGCAGCAGGCCATCCTGGTGCTCGCCGACAACGACGACATCAAGAGCGTCGACGACCTGGCCGACAAGAACGTCGCCGTCCAGTCCGGCTCCAACGGCCCCGCCATCCTGGAGGAGTTCGCTCCCAAGGCCAGCCAGCAGGAGTTCAAGACCGACGAGGAGGCTCGTCAGGCCCTCCAGCAGGGTCGCGTTGACGCCTACGTCATCGATAACAACATGCAGCAGAGCGCCCTGGTTCGCGAGCCCGGTAAGTACAAGATCGCCGGCAAGCCCTTCGGCAGCAAGGAGCCCTATGGCATCGGCCTGCCGCTCGATTCCGACGGCGTCGCCTTTGTCAACGACTTCCTTAAGAAGATCGAGGACGATGGCACCTGGACCGAGCTGTGGCAGATCTGCATTGGCGACCGCACGGGCGACACCAATGTCCCCGAGCTGCCCGAGATCGGCGCCTAGGCAACGAGCCTGGTAACGGCCGCAACGAAACCATATGGAAACGCACGATGCGCTTTATTGCGATAAACTGTTTCCTCACTGAGTTGTCGGGGCTTCCGTACACACGGGAGCCCCTTTCCTTATCGGCGGGAGGTCCGCATGAGTCTCTCCGAACTCTGGTCGCTCTATGGCCAGAACTATATCGACGCGCTGCTCGCAACCTGGGGCATGACGCTTGAGTCGTTTGCCATCGCCATGGTGCTGGCCGTCGCCGTCACCGTGATGCGTGTGTCGCCGCTCAAGCCGCTGCGCGTCTTTGGCGACCTGTATGTCCAGGTCTTCCGTAACATCCCCGGCATCGCGCTGCTTATCATCGTCGTCTATGCGCTGCCGCCGCTCAAGGTCGTCCTGCCCTACCGCACCTGCGTTATCGTCGCCACGGTCCTTTTGGGCTCGGCCTTTGGTTCCGAGAACTTTATGAGCGGCATCAACACCGTCGGCGTCGGCCAGGTCGAAGCTGCACGTTCGCTCGGTATGAGCTTCAGCCGTATCCTCGCCAAGATCGTGATTCCGCAGGCGCTGCGCTCGAGCGTGCTGCCCATGACCAACCTCTTTATCGCCGTCATGCTCACCACCGCCTTGGGCAGCCAGGTGCCGCTTAAACCGCAGGAGCTCACTGGCGTGGTGAGCTACATCAATACCCGCTCGCTCGGTGGCGTCGCTGCGTTCTTTATCTCGGCGCTCGGCTACCTGGGAACGGCCTTTGTGGTGAGCCACGTTGGCAACTACATCGATAAGAAGGTGAGGATCCTCCGATGAGTAAGCACCCCACCTCCGCGCTCACCATGCGCGATGCGCTCTACGAGGCTCCCGGCCCCAAGATGCGCGCCAAGATTCGCATCGGCACCGCCATCTCGCTTGTTGCCGTGGCCGCACTCGCCGTCCTTGTACTGCAGCGCTTTTATGTGACCGGTCAGCTTTCGGTCCACTACTGGTATTTCTTTACGCACCTCACCACCTGGAAGTTCTTACTTGCCGGCTTTGAAGGCACCGTTAAAGTCGCACTCACCGCTGGCGCCATCGCGCTGGTGCTGGGCTTAGCCCTTATGCTCGGCCGTACCAGCGACATTAAGCCGCTGCAGCTGGTCTGCCGCGTGCTCACCGATTTCTTCCGCGGCGTGCCGAGTCTGCTGTTCATCTACTTCTTCTTTTTGGTGCTGCCCCAGTACAAGATCTCGCTGCCGTCGTTTTGGATGCTCACGCTTCCCGTCGCGCTCGCTGCAGCCGGCGTGCTGGCCGAGATTTTCCGCGCCGGCGTCAATGCCGTGCCGCGCGGCCAGGTCGAGGCCGCCCAGGCGCTCGGTCTCTCCAAGGCCAAAATCACCTTTAAAATCGTGTTGCCGCAGGCTATTCGGTTTATCATTCCGTCGTTGATTTCGCAGCTTGTGGTCGTAGTCAAAGACACCACCGTCGCCTATGTGGTGAGCTACCCCGACCTCATGCAAAACGCCCGCGTGCTCATTACCAACTACGACGCTCTCGTGTCGGTCTACTTGGTAATCGCGGTCATCTATATCCTCATCAACGTCGCAATCAACAAGGCTGCTGTCTACGTTTCGCACAAGACCGGCGCGACCATCATCCGCTAACGCTTTACCATTTCGAGTCATAAGGAGCCGAGCACCATGGCACAGAGCACCTCTACCACCGGCAATCAGCCGCTGATCGAGCTCAAGCACGTCGATAAGCACTATGGCGACCTGCACGTTCTCAACGACATCAATCTCTCGGTCGACCGCGGCGAGGTCGTCGTGGTGATTGGCCCCTCGGGCTCGGGCAAGTCGACCATGTGCCGCACCATCAACCGCCTGGAAACCATCGACTCAGGCGAGATCCTCATCGAGGGCGAGCCCCTGCCGCAGGAAGGCAAGGATCTTGCCCGCATGCGTGCCGAGCTGGGCATGGTGTTCCAACAGTTCAACCTGTTTGCACATATGACGGTGCTGCAGAACGTCATGCTGGGGCCGGTCGACGTGCTGGGCGTGTCCAAGGAGGAGGCTCGCGAGCGTGCCATGGACCTGCTGAGCCGCGTGGGCGTGGCCGAGCAGGCCGACAAGGTGCCCGCACAGCTTTCGGGCGGCCAACAGCAGCGCGTGGCCATCGCCCGTTCACTCGCCATGCAGCCCAAGGCCATGCTCTTTGACGAGCCCACAAGCGCCCTTGACCCCGAGATGATCAATGAGGTGCTCGAGGTCATGGTGCGCTTGGCGCAGCAGGGCATGACGATGATCGTCATCACGCACGAGATGAACTTTGCCCGCCGCGTAGCCGACCGCGTCGTCTTTATGGCCGACGGCCAGATCGTGGAAACCGGCACGCCCGACGAGTTCTTCGACCATCCCCAGACCAAGCGCGCCCAGGACTTCCTCAACTCCATCAAGGGCCACTAACCAGCCACCCCGTGGGACAAATTCATCGGAAGTGTTGTCCCACATCTCCCATGCGCCCTGTCACCTTCAGATCGAAAGCAACACCTATGATCGGAACTCGTACTTCATCGTCATACACCCCGCATGTCGACGTCGCTCCCGCCGACCGTCCGCTCATCCTCGTCGCGCCGCGTTGGGAAGAGGCAAAGCCTTTTTTGAGCGAGACGCTCTCCCCCAACGAGGAAATCGCAAGTGTCTTTGTCGATGCCATCCTTGCCGCCGGCGGCCTGCCACTGCAGATGTCTATTACCGAAGACGTCGATGTTATCCGTCATTACGTGGAAATCGCTGACGGTATCGCTATTCCCGGCGGCCCGGACGTCAACCCCAAACGCTGGGGCGACGAGCGTCCTTACGACCCCACGCTGTGCTGTGAGATTCGCGACCGTTTTGAGTTTAAGCTGGTTAACGAGGTGCTTCGCGCCAAGAAGCCGCTCTTTACCACCTGCCGAGGCACGCAGCTGCTCAATGTCGCCACCGGCGGCACCCTGTGCATGGACGTGCCGAGCCTGGGCGCGCGCGAGGGCCGCACGCAGTGGCGCCATACCCACGTGCTCAACGATCCCGTGCACCCCGTCGAGGTCGTGCCGGGCTCGCTGCTGGAGCGCGCGGTTGGCGGGCACAGGCTGATCCAGACCAACTCGGCACATCACTGCTGTGTCGACCGTCTGGGTAAAAGCACGCGCTTGGTCGCCAAGGCAACCGACGGCGTTCCCGAGTGCATCGAGGTCGAAGGCCAGCCTTTCTGCCTGGGCGTGCAATGGCACCCTGAGTACACGTGGAAGACGCTCGAGACCGACTTTAACCTGTGGAAGTCGTTTGTCGAGGCAGCGGCAAAGGTTAAGCAGGCGCGCTAGCTCGCGAACCCCACAACAAATAAGGGTGCCCCGCCGGCCACATGGTCCGACGGGGCACCATTTTACCTATATGCTGCCTGCACGCAGCCCAAGGCCCGCAAGCCCTTATTCGGCCGCCTCGCGCAGGGCTGACATCGTTGCCGCATATTGCTGCTGCAACGCATGCATTCCCTCGCGAGCACCGTCAACGGCATCGGCGCCGCGCAACGCCTCGGTCACCACGACCGCCGGCTCGTACAGATTATCGAATCCCAGGTTCTGGCTCACGCCCTTGAGCGTGTGCGCTGCCATAAACGCACCTTCGGCGTCTCCCGCCGCCATGGCGGCCTCCAGCTTGTCCATGCTCTCGTCATCCAAAAACTTGAGGGCAAAGCGGGCAAGCATTTCCCCGCCCATCAGCCGAGCGCACGCGTCATCATAATTAGCGCCGATCTTCTCATACGCCTCACGCATGGAAATCATGGATTAAAACTCCTTAGGTCAAACTAAATCGTGGGAAACGCGACAACGTCGGCGGGGCGTGCCAACGTCTCGGCAATACGGTCTTGCACCTCGAGCAGGCAGTCAAGCAACAGCGGGTTAAACTCACCGCACTTACCGTCCAAGATCATCTGGATCGCCTCCTTGTGCGGAATAGCGTCCTTGTACACACGCACGCTCGTCAGAGCATCGTACACGTCGGCCACCGAGACCACCTGCGCGGCAATGGGAATATCGTCGCCCTTAAGGCCATCGGGATAGCCCTTGCCGTCCCAGCGCTCGTGATGCCAACGCGCAATCTGGTACGCATATTCCATAAGCGCATTGCCGACGTGATGACGGCCCAGCTCAAGCAACATGTCGGCACCGATCGTGGTATGCGTCTTCATAATCTCGAACTCCTCGGGCGTAAGGCGCCCGGGTTTGTTGAGAATCGCATCGTCAATCGACATCTTGCCGATATCGTGCAGCGCCGAAGCCAGGGCAATCGTGGAGCGCTCCTCATTGTCGAGGGAGATCGTGTCGCTACGCTGGACCAGACAGTCAAGCAGCAGCTCGGTCAGCTTTTCGATATTCGTAACGTGCCTGCCGCTCTCGCCGTTGCGAAGCTCCATGACGCCGGCCATGATGTCGATGAGCATGCGACTGTTCTTGACGCGCTCGTTGTACTGTTGGGACAGCAGGCTCGTCAGGCGGCGCTGTTTGGCGTATAGGCGGATGGTATTGCTTACACGGCGGCGCACGACACGGGAGTCAAACGGGCGGTTGATATAGTCCGAGGCGCCCAGCTCGTACGCGCGCAGAACCATATCATCGGAATCTTCGCTCGAAATCATGATGAAAGGCAGATTGTCGATACCCGATCGGCGCGACAGATCGGCCAGCACCTCAAAGCCGCTTATGCCCGGCATGACAATATCCAGCAGCACGAGCGACAACTCATCGCCATAGCGGTCGACCATGTCGAGCGCCGTACGACCGTTGTCGGCCTCGAGGATGCAATACTCGTCCTTGAGCATCTCGTTGAGAATGGCTCGGTTCATCTCGGAGTCATCGACAATAAGCACCAAAGGCTTTTCGCTTTGGAAGGCTTCGATGGAATCGGCATCGGTCACGACCGTACCGGCTTTTGCCTTAGCGCGGCTCAGTAACTGGACAGCGCGGCCAACGCCCTCATCGACCGTCTCGCCATGAATGCGAACGCCACCAACACATGCCGTCAAGCTCACGTACTCATGGCCCGGAACAATCGTGGCATGAACGGCATCGGACACCTGATGCAGGCGACGGGTGAAGTCATCGGAGGGAATATTGGGCATGACGACCACAAACTTGTCGCAGCCATAGCGTACGAGCTCGTCAGTCGAACGAATTCCGCTGCGTATGGCTGTCGCCACAGCACCGAGCGCAAGGTCGCCGGCATGACGGCCACACGTATCGTTGAAGACCCTAAAATCGTCAAGGTCGACCACCGCAACGCCGGCCTTCATGCGGGCGCTACGGAGCTTTTCCTCGTAATATCGGCGATTGCGCACACTCGTCAGCACGTCGGTGTAGACAAGGTCCTCTTCTGCAGCCTCTTGTTCATCGATCGGACGCACCATCAGCAGGACGCGAGGCTCGCCCTCGACCTTCAGAGGGCGCAGGCGAGCGCGGTACTCGGTACCATCATTGAGCAGCTGCTCCGATACATCATCGGAACCTGCCAAGGCCTCAAGACTCGACTGACGCAGACAAGGGCAGCGATCGCCGGCGAGCAAGCAGTTAGGCTCGCTCTTAATCTGATCGGCCGACAACAAACGCACCACGGGGTAGGTCTTCGCGACGCGGGCGACCTCGGCGGCAGCCTCCTCGTCGGTTAGATTGACCTCGTGATTATTGAGCATATGGGGCCCTTCCTATCGTTACGCACGGCAACGGTGCATATCAATTGGTACAAGGGTAGCATCTAACAGCTGAAGGCAAACGCGCGATTATCGTTACATTTTTATGACCTGGCAAACGGCGGTAATGGAGCCGCGGGCGCGCGGTTATGGGCGCATTCGTTAACAATGACGAAACGCTAACAGCCCCTCTCCCCGCAGGTCATCGAGCGTGCTAACGCTCCAAGACATCGCGAACGGCGTTTGCCGCCGTAACGGGGCGATCGCGCAGACCGTTATGCGCGCCCGGGATCGTCACAAGGGGGCAATCGAGATATTCGGCAGCCGCTCGCGTGCCAGCCTCGCGGGGTGTATCGACCGAAAGCTCGCCCAAAAACACGGCCGACACCGCCTTTGACGCGCGGACGCGCTCCCAGTCGGGAGCATATGTCATATTTGTTCCGTATTCATTAGCCATAAAGCAACGACCATTGCGCAGGGCATGTTTGGCTTCCGCTTCGGTCGTCCCGGGAGCTTCGGGGTCCAAGTCGCCGAGGGCTCCCAAGAAAAGCCGGAGCGCCCTTGAAACCTTTCCAGCCGCAATCATATCGAGCAAAACCGGAGCTGCGCCCATGCCGACGCCTTCGGCCGACACAGCCGGCTCATGCAGAATCGCACGGGCGACGAGATGGGGTTCGGCGCGAAGAAGCTCCAGCGCCACCAACGTACCGGCGCTATGCGCAAGCACATTTGTCGGAGCGCCAACGTGTTCGATCACGGCTTGCAGGTCGGCGGCCTGAGCGGCAAGATCATAGCTGCCGTCTGCCGCATCGCTGCTGCCACCGCAGCCGCGGCGGTCGTAGGCAATTACGCGGTAGTTGCGGCTGAGCTCACAAGCGATACCGTCGAAAAATGTGCCGTCGACACAAGCGCCGTGCACGCACACCAAGGCAGGAGCATCAGGCGACACATCTGGGCCGGCATATTCGCGACAGGCAATCGTGGTGCCCGCATTCTCGACCGTAAAATTCATGTTGTGCCCCCATCATCAATGCTCATCCAGTTGCACGTCAGCGCGGTTGGATGGACCCACATTGCCTTACACCTTGTTAACAGATTAACTTTACCCGACCCGAGGCTTTTCATGGCGCGGCATAATGGGCGACGTGAAAAAACGAAACTTGTAAAGCAAGAGCCCGCACCTTGCTTTGGAGCCGATGCTATGCTTAGGCACAATTGTCTTGAGGAGCATATGCCTATGTCTACGTTTTTGAATGCCAGCCCCATCTTTGGGCCCGTTCGCAGCCGTCGCCTTGGTCTCTCGCTCGGCGTCAACATGATGCCGGCCAGCGGCAAAATCTGCACGTTCGACTGCATTTACTGCGAAAACGGCCTCAACGCCGAGCGCCCCTGCCATGAGCCGTACAACACAGCTGCCGTGGTACTCGACGCGCTCGAGGCAAAGCTGCGCGAGATGGCAGCCGAGGGCGAGCTCCCCGATGTGATCACCTTCGCAGGAAACGGCGAGCCCACCGCCGCACCGGAGTTTCCCCAGGCGATTGCCGGCGCCGTCGCGCTGCGCGATCAGCTGGCCCCAAACTCCAAAATCGCCGTGCTCTCCAACGGTACGCGCGCCGACCGCCCCGAGGTGCACGATGCGCTCATGATGGTCGACGACAACATCCTCAAGCTCGATACGGTCGATCCGGCATTTATCCAGCTGCTCGACCAGCCTGTTGGCCCCTACGACGTCGAGCACCAGATTGAGACGTTCGCAAGCTTTGACGGTCACGTTATTATCCAGACGATCTTTTTGACCGGTGAGTATCTGGGCAAGCCCATCGACAACACCGGCGAGGAGTACGTTGCCCCCTGGCTCGCGGCACTTGAGCGCATTCGTCCGCAGGAGGCGACCATCTACACGGTGGCGCGCGAGACACCGGTCGCAGGCCTTGCCAAAGCAGCACCCGAGGCCCTCGACGCCATTGCCGCGCGCGTGCGCGCCCTCGGCATTCCCTGCCAGGTGAGCTACTAGCAAAACCACGCAGCAGCTAGTGCCTGCCATCCCGCTCCATCAGTTGCGGTGATATAGTTCCTATTTATGCTGTTAAACCGCTTAAATCGGAACTATATCACCGCAACTTTTATGGACGCGTGGGTGGGCTATACTAGCTGCGAATGAAAGGAAGTTAGCCATGTTTGACAATGGACCCGTGCCCGGCCGCAACGACGCCTGCTGGTGCGGCAGCGGCAAAAAATATAAGAAATGCCATAGCGCCTTTGATGAGCGCCTCGAGCGCTTGTGGGAAGAGGGCTGGGAGGTTCTGCCCCGCACGCTCTACAAGACGCCCGCCGATATCGAGGGCATCAAGCGCTCGGCCGCCATCAACGTGGGCGTGCTCGATTACGTAGGCGAACACATCGCCGCGGGCATGACCACCAACCAGATCGACCAGATGATCTACGACTACACCGTCGAGCACGGCGGCACGCCGGCCGACCTCAACTACGAGGGCTACCCCAAGAGCGTGTGTACCTCGATCAATGATGTGGTCTGCCACGGCATCCCCTGCGATACGGACGTGCTGCACGAGGGCGACATCATCAACGTCGATTGTTCCACGATCTTGGACGGCTACTTTAGCGACTCGAGCCGCATGTTCTGCATCGGCGAGGTCTCGGCCGAGCGCCAGCGCCTGGTCGACGTCACCCGCGCCAGCGTGGAGGCGGGCTTGGCAGCCATCAAGCCATGGCTGCCGCTGTCCGTTATGGCCGAGGCCGTGCAAAAGACGGTCGAGGACGCCGGCTTTAGCGTGGTGCGCGAGTACGGCGGACATGGCATCGGTAAGGAGTTCCACGAGGACCCGTTTGTGGGCTTTACCACCGAGGCACCCGATGTGGACACCATCATGGCTCCGGGCATGGTCTTTACCATCGAGCCCATGGTCAACGCCGGAGCGCCCGACATCAAGATCAGCAAGGGTGACGGCTGGTGCGTGCGCACCAAGGACGGCAGCGATTCGGCCCAGTGCGAGGTACAGCTCGTGGTGACCGAGGACGGCTACGAGCTGCTGAGCTGGTAGCCGTGGATGCGCCGGATGCTGACGGGCACGCTCGTCTTGCATCCGGCGTTTTATTTAAACGTTTTGCGTGATAAAACCTGCCAAAATAAACCTGTCCCTTTTTGGCAGGTCGAGCGGAGAGGACTGCTTGTGAACATCCTGGTTTTGCTGCCCGTCAATGACCGCCATCGCGCAATTCTTGAGTCGAGCGCTCCGGGCGAGGACTTTATCTACACGAGCTCCGACGCCGCCACGCGCGAGCAGGTCGCCGATGCCGACGTGATCTTGGGCAACATCGACCCTGGCATGCTCACGGCATGCGAGCATCTCCAGCTGTTGCAATTGCAGACCGCCGGCTATGACGACTACTTGGCCGCCGGCACCGTGCCAGCCGACGCTAAGCTTTCCTGCTCGGTGGGCGCCTACGGCCAGGCCGTAAGCGAGCATATGTTTGCCATGGTCCTTTCTATGATGAAGCGCCTGCCCGGCTATCACGACTTGCAGCGCGAGCATCGCTGGGAGGATTTGGGGCCGGTCACCTCGCTCAAGAACGCCAATGTGCTGGTGCTAGGCGCGGGCGATATCGGCGGCCACTTCGCCACACTCTGCCGCAACATGGGCGCGCACGTCCGCGGCATCAAGCGCCATCCACTCGTCTACCCCATTGTGTTTGAGGACATGGACGGCATGGACGCCCTCCCCGAGCGCCTGGCCGAGGCAGACGTCGTCGCATCCTTTATGCCCAGTGCGCCCGAGACCCGCGGCATTGCAAATGCCGAGTTCTTTGCCGCGATGAAACCGAGTGCCTTCTTTGCCAACGGCGGCCGCGGCGACCTTGTGGTCGCCGACGACTTGGTTGCCGCTCTGGAGTCGGGACATCTCGCCGGCGCCGCGGTCGACGTCACCGACCCCGAGCCGCTGCCCGCCACAAGCCCCCTGTGGGATGCGCCCAACATGCTCATCACACCGCATATCTCGGGCTGGTTCCACTTGGAGGCTACGCTCAACAATGTGGTCGACATTGCCGCAGAGAATCTGCGTCACCTGCAAGCCGGCGAAACTTTACGTTGTTGGATCGAACACTAGAAGGACGTCAGGTAGTTTCTTGCGTCTACTACACTCATTGCTGCGACGGGTGCGTGTGAACAGAGTTTGGCATCGTTGGTGACCAGAAGGTCTGCCTTTGCGCGCATTGCTGCCGCAATGATTAAATCGTCTTCGTAATCGCTATGGAGCTTACGCTGCTTGCTCGCCATCCATATGTCACTCAGGTCGCAGGGTACCGGCGTGGCAAGTTGCGACAACACGTCGAGGCAATCCCATGCAAGTGATGTCGCCGCCACGGCGGCATCTTGGGATAGCGAGCCATGCTCGCGCCGATACCACGCCTTATGTTCGCTCGAAATCAAATAGAACAGATCTTTGGACGATGTCGCCGCATACAGCAAATCCACCTGCGCCGTGCATGCATCGCGTAAAAACTCAATCGCCACCGAACGACCACGTCGTGAGGGAATGAAGTAATCGAGCCACACGTTGGTGTCAACCAAGATGCACCTTGGAGCCTCACTCATAGAGCCAGCTCATCTCCTCGCCGTAGCGATCCGCGTAGGCGTTCCGTTTGAGTTCTTCATCGCCCGAGGGCTGAGCCTTGACCATATCGATTCCCGACTCACGGCAAGCGGCAGCGAACAGCTTCGACCCCTGATCCATGAGCTCGAGCTTACGTTTAGCGGCCTTTTCGCGCTCGCGCTGTTCCGCCCGGACACGACTGGGCAGCAGGATATCCTCGAGCGCACCGGGGCGATCGGCCAGCGACGCTGCAAGCTGCCAGAGCGCTCGCACCGCTTGGCTCGGCGTCATACCGGCCCTGGAGAGAGCGGCGTCCCCGCTCCTTTTAAGATCGGCATCGAGACGTACGTTGATCTGAGCGGCTGTTGTGGTCATGACCCCTCCTTAATACTTTAAAATCATCATAAAACTCTATGGTAGATACGTAAAGCACGTATAGCATTTATTAGCATTAGCCGCACTCTGCGCACAAAAAGCCGCCGAGGTGCACTGCACCTCGGCGGCCACGTACCACCGATCTAGCTCGGTTTCACCCTTTGCATTTGCCCAGATAAAACCTGCAAAATAAACCTGTCCCTTTTAGCAGGTTTTAGAGCTCCACGCTTTCGGCGCCGTTGATGGTTAGGTTTCGCTCGTAGAAAGCCGTGAGGGCGCGGATGGCGTACATCACGTCGCGTACGCCGCCGGTCTCGTAGCTTGAGTGCATGGCCAGCTGCGGCAGGCCCACGTCCACGGCGTGCATGCTCGCCTGCATGTTCGACAGGTTACCGAGCGTGGAGCCACCCGCCATATCGCTCTTGTTGGCGAAGGCCTGCGTGGGCACGTCGGCGTCATCGCAGATGGCCTGGAACACCGCGCGGCTAAAGGCATCGGTGCAGTAGTGCTGGTTGGCGGCTTCCTTGATAACGATGCCGCCGTTGAGTACAACCTGATTGCGGGCATCGCACTTCTCGGCGTGGTTGGGGTGCACGGCATGTGCATTGTCGCAGCTTACAAGCATCGAGGCGGCAAGGGCGCGATGGTACGACTCGTCGTCAAAGCCCAGAGATCCGTTGATGCGGCGCAGCGCGTCGGCCAAGAAGGTCGACATGGCGCCCTGCTTGGTCTCGGAGCCAACCTCCTCGTTATCGAAGCAGCAGAAGACCGAGACGTCGTGCGCGTTCTCGGCGCCCAAAAATGCCTGTAGCGAGGTATGGGCGCAGGCCAGGTCGTCGAGCTTGGGCGTCGAGATAAACTCGTCTGCCCAGCCCCAAATGCGCGCATCCTGACGATTGACTAGGAACAGATCGCGGCCCAGAATCTGCTCGGGCTCAACGTCCAGCTCTTCGGCAATCAGAGCATCAAAATCGCCCTGCTTAAGCTCGCCGGCGCTAATGAGCGGGCACAGGTCAACGGCTCGGTTGGGAGCAAAGCCCTCATTAACGCCGCGGTTCATGTGGATGGCAAGGCTCGGGATAATAGCGACCTCGCGCTCGGTGGCAAGCAGACGGCTCTCAATACGGTCGCCCTCGCGCACCAGCACGCGGCCCGCGAGCGCCAGCGGGCGATCGAACCAGGTGTAGTCAATCATGCCGCCGTAGGCCTCGGTGTTCAGGCGCAGCGTCTCGCCCGCACCGTCAAGCTCGGGCACAGCCTTGACCTTAAACGTCGGCGAATCGCTGTGCGACGCCGTCAGTTGAAAATGATAGTCACCGGCAACGCCGTCCTCGCCCCACGTAGCAGCCAGGTCCTCGCCCACCTTAAAGGCAACAACGCTCGAGGTGTTGCGCTGCGTGTAATAACGCCCGCCCGGCTCGATATCCCACGCCGCGTTCTCGGGCAGGTAGGTAAAGCCCGCCTCGTCGAGCTCGGCCATAATGGTCGCCGCCGTATGGAACATGCTGGGGCATGCCTCGATAAAGTCGATAAGGTCGTTGGCGGCCTCGATATCGTCAGCCGTCACGTGCACGCGCTCGGGCGTTTCCTGATCCGTCACGCTCTCCCCTTTCGCTGGGTTGATGGTCCCCTCCAGCATACCCCGCCACGCCAGCACCGCACTCTTCATTCCGTGCTTAATTCCGCGCCGCTCACCAAGTTGAGCCATCATGCCCGCGCTCCTTTTGCGACAATTGCGCTAACAGGACGAGAGGAGCCGTCATGAAGCCACGTAACATTGCCATCGCCTGCGGTGTCGCGGGAGTCACCGTCGGCCTTGCCGCTGCCGCTGGCATCGTTTACCGCAAGCAAATCAAGTCCGCCGCGTCGCTCAAACGCTTGACTGGCTACGCAGACGGCTATGACCTGTACGCAATCGACATCGCCTACGACTACGACCTTGACCGCATCATCGCAGCTGGCGTGCGCGACGACCAGGCCTACATCGATGCCGTGGTGGCGCAGGTGCTGCCCGGTGTGCCGGCACATGTCCAGGCGCCCCAGTTTGCCTGCAGCGCTTTTGTCGCCGTAGATGCCGAAGGCCGCGTGCGCACCGGCCGCAATTACGACTTTAAGGACGACACCTCGGCGTTGCTGGTGCGCAATCACCCACGCGGCGGTTATGCCTCCATCGGGTTTGCCGCCCTTAACAACCTGGGCGATAACACTCCGCTTGACTCCGTCGCCGGACGTGCCGCCGCACTCATGGGCCCGTTTGCTCAGCTCGACGGCGTTAACGAATGCGGCGTATCCATTGCCGTACTCACCCTGGATTCCAAGCCCTGTGACCAGGACACGCAACGCCCCGTCATCAATACCTCGCTCGCCATCCGTCTGGTGCTCGACCGTGCCGCCACCACGCAAGAAGCTGTCGACCTGCTTTCTGCCTACGACATGCACGCCATGGCCGGACGCGATTACCACTTCTTTATCAACGACGCCTCCGGTGACGCGCGCGTAGTAGAGTGGGATCCGCGCGATCCCGACCGCGCTTTTAAAGCGACTCCTGTACGCCAGGTTACGAACTTCTATGCCTGCTATGGCGACGAAGTGCTGCCCAATCAAAAGAATGGCGAGCTGGGCCATGGTAAAGAGCGCGCCGTCGCAATCGCCGATGTCCTTGACGCCCATGTCGGTGCCCAGGACGAGGCAGTCGCTTGGAAGGCCCTACGCGCCGCAGCGCAAGAGCCCAATCCGGAAGACATCACCAGCAATACGCAGTGGTCGGTCGTCTTTGACAACACCGAGCCCGCTGCCGCCATCACGCTGCGCCGCCACTGGGGCGACGTCGATGCCTTCGCGCTGTAAGGCGCTGGCACCGTCGTCCTTACGCTCGCCTGACGTTGCTTACATTTCTATACGCTTGAGCTAACACGTTTTACCCCCGTATCAACAGTGTGCGGGGGTAAACTTATGCGCATGTTATAACTTGCCCGGAAGGATTCATCATGCTTAGGATCGGTCTTCTTACCAGTGGCGGCGACTGCCAGGCGCTCAACGCCACCATGCGCGGCATTGTCAAAACGCTTATGACCAATAGCGAAGAGCCTATTGAGATCTATGGTTTTGAGGACGGCTACCAGGGCCTTATCTACAGCCGGTTCCGCGTCATGACGCCCGCCGATTTTAGCGGCATCCTTACCCGTGGCGGCACCATCCTGGGCACGAGCCGTACGCCGTTCAAGCGCCTGGATATTCCCGAGGCCGACGGCGTCGAGAAGGTGCCGGCAATGGTCCACACCTATCATAAGCTGCAGCTCGACTGCCTGTTTATGCTGGGCGGCAACGGCTCCACCAAGACCGCCAACCGTCTGCGCGAAGAGGGCCTCAACGTTATCGCCCTGCCTAAGACCATCGATAACGACACCTGGGGCACCGAGCTGACGTTTGGCTTTACGAGCGCCATCGACGTCGCCACCAAGTGCATCGACGACATTCACACCACCGCTTCGAGTCACGGCCGCGTGTCCGTTATCGAGATCATGGGCCACAAGGTTGGCTGGATTCCACTGTACGCCGGCGTCGCGGGCGGCGCGGATGTCATCCTGATTCCCGAGATCCCCTACGACATGGATAACGTCATCAAGACCATCGAGCATCGCATGGAGACCGGCAGCCGCTTTACCATCGTGGCCGTCGCCGAGGGCGCTATCTCCAAGGAGGACGCGGCGCTGTCCAAGAAGGAGTACAAGAAGAAACTCGCCGAGCGCACGAGCCCGTCGATCGTCTACGACATCGCCAAGGAGATCGAGGCCAAGACCGGTCGCGAGACCCGCGTCGCCATCCCCGGCCACACGCAGCGCGGCGGCCAGCCCGACGCCCAGGACCGCATCTTTGCGACCCAGTGCGGCGTCGAGGCGGCACTGGGCTGTCTACGCGGCGAGTTTGGCTACATGATCGCCCTGCGTGACGGCAAGATGTGTCACATGCCGCTCGAGGATGTCGCCGGCAAGCTCAAGTATGTCGATCCCCAGAGCGATCTGGTGCGCGAGGCCAAGGCGTTGGGCATCAGCTTCGGCGACGAATAGCCTCGGCCGAAACTGCTCTCATCGGAGACCCCAGGGCTTACCTCCCAAATCGTCCTCGGACATGTCAGGATCCCGCCGTCGCCTCTAGAGCCGCTCGTTTTTTT
>CABUCA010000015.1 GCA_902489965.1 uncultured Collinsella sp. | reverse complement strand
GTCATGCCGAAATGGCGCGAAGCACGCGGTTGACAAAACTATAGAGACACGTCCCTTTTAAACATTGGGAAATCGAGCGTGGCAAGCGGGGGTCTTCGGGGTATAAGACGGCTAATTGTATGCCGCCCTATGAAAGGAACCCTTATGCCCAGCGTTGCCGTTCTTGCCGCCGATGGCTTTGAAACGATTGAATGCCTGACCATGGTCGATGTCATGCGTCGCGGCGGCGTGCGCGCCACGCTCGTCTCGATTATGCCCACGCGCGAGGTCGTAAGCTCGCTGCAGATCCCCGTGACCTGCGATGCGCTCTTTGATGAGATCAACTTTGACGAGTACGACTGCGTCGTGCTGCCCGGCGGCCTGCCCGGTGCCACCAACCTGCGCGCCGATCAGCGCGTCTGCGACGTGGTCTGCGAGTTCGCCGCGACCAAGCACGTCGCCGCCATCTGCGCCGCCCCGTTTATCCTGGGCGAGCTCGACCTGCTCGAGGGGCGCCACGCCACGTGCTTCCCTGGCTTTGAGAAAAGCTTCCCCGAGGGCGCCTATACCGGCGAGAAGGTTACGCAAGACGGCAACATCATCACCGCCAGCGGCATGGCCCAGTCGCTCCCCTTTGCGCTTGAGCTGCTGCGCACGATCGCCGGCGACAAGGCTGTCGAGAAGGTCGCCGAGGGCATCCAACTATGATTTTGGCTTCGCAATCACCGCGCCGCATAGAGCTGATGCGCGAGGCAGGCTACAACATTCGCGTGATTCCCGCGGATATCGACGAAACGCCCTTTGATGGCGAGGCCCCGCTCACGCTTGTCGAGCGCTTGGCACGCGCCAAGGCGGCTGCCGTTGCTGCCGAGTATGCCGAGCCCAATGAGCTGACGGTCGCGGCCGACACCATCGTCACCTTCGACGGCAAGATTTTGGGCAAGCCGGCAACCGAGGGCGAGGCGCGCACCATGCTCCGTGAGCTTTCGGGCCGCACGCACCAGGTCGCAACCGGCGTCTGCATCGTTAAGGCAGGCGATACGGCCGCCCCGCATGCCGCCGAGAGCCTGTCGTTTGTCGATATGACCGACGTGACATTCTACGAGCTCACCGACGAGCAGATCGAGCACTACGTTGCCTCGGGTGAGCCCATGGATAAGGCAGGCGCCTACGGCATCCAGGGCACAGGCGGCCGCATGCTCGTGCACGATATTTCGGGCGACTTCTATAACGTGGTGGGCCTACCCATCGCCCGCGTCGCGCGCGCGATTCAAAAACTCTCGTAATTGCATCTGGCGCTGGGTATCCCCCAGCGCCTACAATTTTGGCGTACCGTACGGATCCCGACCGGGCACAAGGCGCGGCGGAAAACCGATAGGAGTTAAACATGGATACACTGCTCGAGGCCATTGACGTCTGCGATGTCGATGGCTTTTGCTATGGCAACTATACGGACGAGGAGGCCGGCACCGGTTGCACCGTAATCGTGGCACCCGAGGGCGCCACCGGCGGCGTTGACGTTCGCGGCGGTGCTCCCGCTTCGCGCGAGACCGACCTGCTGCGACCCGAGAACACCGTCGACAAGGTCCACGCCGTCTGCCTTTCGGGCGGATCGGCCTTTGGCCTCGAGGCTGCAAGCGGCGTCGCTCGCGAGCTTGAGAGCCGCGGCATCGGCCTTCCCGTCGGCCCCACGCAGGTGCCTAT
This sequence comes from uncultured Collinsella sp., assembly GCA_902489965.1. Taxonomy (GTDB): domain Bacteria; phylum Actinomycetota; class Coriobacteriia; order Coriobacteriales; family Coriobacteriaceae; genus Collinsella. Next base: position 32,267 of record CABUCA010000015.1, on the reverse strand, counting down.
CGTGTGCTCGAGCTGTATCTTCGACCTCGCCTTTGGTAACCCCACCGTTCGCCCCGACATTGAGGCCGGCATCGCCGCCGTGCGCGAAGCACTCGACAACACCCCCACCAAGCTCGAACAGGGCAACGTAGGCGCCGGCACGGGCGCTACCGTGGGTAAGCTCATGGGCCCCGCTACCTGCATGAAGGCCGGCCTTGGCGCTGCCGCCGTGGCGCTCGGCCCCATCAAGGTGGGCGCCGTGGTCTCGGTCAACGCCTGCGGCAACGTTGTCGACCCCTTCACCGGCGAGTGGGTCGCCGGTATGCGCGCCGCAGCCGATAGCGACCAAATCGTCGACATGGAACTCGCAGCCTTTGCCGCCGCCGGATCCATGCAGATGCCGCTCGACCGCACCAACACCACCATCAGCTGCATCGTCACCAACGTGGAACTCACTAAGGCACAAGCCACCAAGGTCTCCCAGATGGCCGCAGACGCCTACGCACACGCCATCCGTCCCACGCACACCACCAACGACGGCGACACCATCTACACCCTCGCCAGCGGCAAACTGGGCGCCCAGGCAAGCGCCGCCGTTCCCCTAGACCTGCTGGGCATGCTCGCCGTAAGGGCCCTGGAAACCGCCATCGTAAACGGAGCCAAAACCGCAAAAACCTCCCACGGCATCCCCGGCGCCGCGAAGTAGCCTAACCTGACGGTTGCCCGGTGGGGCTTGGTTATGTTTGCTGCTCTACAGTCCTGGCTCGCACGAAGAGCACATTAAGTGCTCTTCGGCTCGTGCGGAACTCGCGACAAACATAACCAAGCCCCACCGGGCAACCTACCAACCAGATTCTTTTCAGCCCAGGCCCCTGTGTACCGCGCGTCGAAGATCTTCAAATTCAAATAACCTGACAATCGATTCTTGTAGCAGAGGCCCCTTGGCCTTTAGTTTGATACAAGTTCCGCACGAGTCGGAAAGCACTTAATGTGCTTTCCGTGCGAGCAGGACTGTTCGCAGTAGCAAACTAAAGGCCAAGGGGCCCAGTCAACCTATCAGCAGCGATTACTCGGCAGCTAGTTGAATTTGAAGATCTTTGAGGCAAGACGGTATAGGCCAAGCGTGGTTTTGTCTCCGGCCCGTCCGCGCAGATTGGTGAAGAACCCGACCACGCCGTAGCGGGCACGACGATACATGCGCTCGTCGTAGGCCTTCAAATCATTCCACAGCGTCTTTAGGCGCTCGTCGGCGCAATCTTCCTCGGAAAGCTTGGTGAGCACCGAGCAGATCGCCATCATCATGGTGAAGTAGCCCATCATGTACGAACGTAGGCGTGACGACTCGACATCGCTGTACAGGTGGTACGACTCCATCATGATACGCGTAACACGGAACTGCTGGTCCAGACGCTTGACCATCGTGGCCTCGTTGACACTCTGGCCCTCGCGACCGATAAAGTAGCGGTAGAGGTCGATGTCGGCGTAGTACATGGTCTTGCAACGCGGCAGCGGCACGTAGGCGTAGATGTTGTCCACATAGAACGTGTGCGGCGGCATGGGAAGGTTGGACTCGCGCAGCACATCCGTGCGATAGCACAGGCTGTGCATGAGTAGGTTCTGGTCCAGGCGGAAATGACCGATCTGATCCCAAGAAAAGATCTTTTTGCGCGGCAGGGCAAATTTGTAGCCAATAGCGGTATGCGTGCCCTCGTAAACCTTCTCGTACACGTAGTTCGAGATAAACAGGTCAACGCGCTGGTCGCGCTCTTCAAAGCCACGCAGAATCGACAGCATGGTCGAAAGGGCAGCACCGTCAAGCCAGTCGTCCGAATCAACAACCTTGTAGTAGGTGCCCTGCGCCTCGCGCAGACCCGAAAGGACGGCAATACCGTGACCGCCGTTCTCCTGGTGCACCGCGCGGATGATTCCAGGGTAACGGGCCTCCCACTCGTCGGCCTTGGCGGCCGTCTCGTCCTTGGAGCCGTCGTCCACCACGATAATCTCGATATCGGTGGCGTAATTGCTCCCCTCCAAGATAGAGGTGATGCAATGGTCCATGTCCTTGGCGGCGTTATACGAGGGAATACCGAATGTTATGACTTTATGCATGGCAGGCGATAATCTCATCCGAAAGATCGAGGGCGGAATTGGTCACAGCGTCCATATCGTAGTAACGATACTCGGCCAGACGACCCACCGGGTGGAAGTTCGTCAGGTTCTGGACGCGCTCAAGATAGCGCTCATAGAGCTCACGGTTCTCGGGCTCAAGAATGGCGTAGTACGGCGTCTCACCCGAGCCGGGCGTATAGGCCTTGGAGTATTCCTTCATGATGGTGGTCTTGCCGGGCAGGACCTGGCCAGTCATATTCTTGAACTCAGTGATGCGCGTGTAATCCTCGCTCGTGGTGTAGTTGACGGTGCCCACGGGCTGGAACTGATCCATATCGAGCGTCTCGAACTTCATGTCGAGCGTACGGTACGGCAGGGCGCCCAGGTCGAGATTGAACAGCTCGTCGAGCGGACCGGTGTAGACGATCTCGCCGCCATAGACCTTACCGTCGATCTTGACGGTGGTCTCGTCGATCTCGAAGAGGTCGCGGGCGTCCACGTCGCAGAACACATCAATCAGATCGTGGTCGAGCATATGCTCAAACAGCGCGGTATAGCCGTCCTGCGGCATGCCCTGGAAGGGAGCCTGCGGGAAGTAGCGGTCATCATCGCCCACAAAGACGGGAACGCGGCCGGTGATCGAGGGGTCGATCTGATCGGGCGTCTGGCCCCACTGCTTCATGGTGTAATGCAAAAAGACATTCTCGTAGACGTAATCGGCGACCTCGGCAAGATCCGGGTCGTTCTTCTTACGCAGCTCCATAATGGGCACCTTGACATCCTTGCCAAAGGTCTCCACGAGCTTCTGATACAGCTCCTCGCCGCGCTCGCCACCAAAGGCGAGCTTGAGACTCGCATGGTTGAAGGGCACGGGCATAAGGGTACCGTTGATGTTGGCGAGCACCTTGTGCTGATAATCCGTCCACTTGGTAAAGCGCGACAGGAAATTGTGCACGCGCTCGTTAAAGGTGTGATAGATATGCGGACCGTACTCGTGGATCAGGATTCCGGCCTCGTCAGTGCAGTCATAGGCATTGCCCGCAATGTGGCTACGGCGCTCCAAAACGGCAACACGATAGCCGATGGTCTCGGCAAGACGGCGGGCGCAAACGGCACCGGCATATCCAGCACCGACGACAATCATGTCGTACGCGCCGGCGTTAAAGCCTTCAGGCAGGCCTGAGGTAATCTGCATCGATACTCCTTGTCAAAAGCCACGGGCTCGTTAGCTGGGCTTTTCTCGAACATTCTTCGAGACATATTTATCAGAGCGATTATAGCGCTAATGCGTCCTATAATGAGCTTGCCACACAAGGAAAGCTCAAGCACCGCGGCGAACATAATTGAAAGGTAAACCCGCTAGCAGCGGGTTTATTCGTGAACAGCCGGGCGCCTGGAGCTTAGCGAAACGCTTGTAAGGAGTAACATGAGCGATTTCCTAAACCGTATGAAGTCTGCCGCCAAGGCCGACCTTAAGACGATCGTCCTGCCCGAGGGCGAGGATCCGCGCACTATCGTCGCGGCCACCAAAATCATCGAGGAGGGCCTGGCAAAGATCGTCATCCTGGGCAACCCCGACGAGATCAACGTTCCCGGCGCCACCGTCATCGACCCGCGCAATGCCGAGAAGCACGAGGAGTACGCACAAAAGTTTGCCGAGCTCCGCGCCAAGAAGGGCGTTACCATCGAGCAGGCTCGCGCCCAGGTGATGGACGCCACCTACTTTGGCACCATGATGGTCAAGATGGGCGACGCCGACGGCCTGGTCTCCGGCGCCTGCCACTCCACCGCCGACACCCTGCGCCCCGCGCTTCAGATCCTCAAGACCGCCCCGGGCACCAAGCTGGTCTCGGCCTTCTTCGTGATGTGCACCGACACCCCGCAGTTCGGCACCGACGGCACGCTGATCTTCGCCGACTGCGGCCTCAACATCAACCCGTCCTCCGACGAGCTCTCCGAGATCGCCATCGCCTCCGCTCACTCCTGGTCCACCTTCATGGGCAACGTTGAGCCGCACGTGGCCATGCTCTCCTACTCCACCATGGGCTCCGCTGGCGGCGAGGTCGCCAAGAAGGTCCAGGAGGCCGTGAAGTTCTGCAAGGAGAAGGCTCCCGAGCTCGCCATCGACGGCGACCTGCAGCTCGACGCCGCTATCGTCCCCACCGTCGCCCAGCTCAAGGCTCCCGGCTCCTCCGTCGCCGGTAAGGCCAACGTGCTCGTGTTCCCCGACCTCGAGGCCGGCAACATCGGCTACAAGCTGGTCCAGCGCTTCGCCGGTGCTGACGCCTACGGCCCCATCCTGCAGGGCATCGCCAAGCCGGTCAACGACCTGTCGCGCGGCTGCTCTGCCGACGACATCGTGGGTGTCGTGGCCATCACCGCCGTCCAGGCTCAGATGGCTGAGTAGCGCACATACTCGCCCGAAGACCGCACAGGTTAACCCCTGAAAACGTCCTCGACCAATGAAACGCCCCCGTTCTGCTCCTTCGGAGCTACGAACGGGGGCGTTTCTGGTCTGCGGATTGTTTTCAGGGGTTAACCTGTGCGGCCTTCTACTATCACGTGGCATTCAGGGAATCTGGGGCGGACGGCGGCTTGGCTACGAGCTGGGGCAGAGAATCTGAATGATCGGGTGCCACTGCTGGAAGCGCGAGCGTTGCTAGTGATGATAACTTTGGGATTGAGATTTCCGCCCGGTAGCAAAAAGGCCTCCGGAGCTGTTGCTCTGGAGGCCTTTCTCTCAATTGCAGACGAATGCGCTAGTTGTTACCGGTCAGACGCTCGACGTCGTGGGCGATCATGTATTCCTCGTCGGTGGGGATGACCATGACCGTGACGGCGGAACCGGCGGCACTGATAACCTGCGGGCCGTTGCCCACAGCCTCGCGGTTCTTGTTGTTGTCGATGCGTACGCCCAGCCACTCAAAGCAGTCGCAGAAGGCCTTGCGGATCGACCAGTCGTTCTCGCCGATGCCGGCGGTAAAGGTGATGGTGTCCACGCCCGCCATGGAAGCGATCATGGAGCCAGCCTGCTGCATGGCCTTGTAGGCGAACATATCGAAGGCGAGCAGGCAGCGCTCGTCGCCCTCGGAGGCGCGCGTGCGGATGTCGCGGGCGTCGTTGGAGATACCCGAGATGGCAAGCAGGCCGGACTGCTTGTTCATCATGTCGTCGACTTCCTGGTAGCTGTAGCCGCCCTCGCGCTGCAGGTAGCACACGGTAGCCGGGTCAATGGAACCGCAGCGGGTACCCATCATCAGACCGTCAAGCGGCGTGAGGCCCATCGTGGTGTCGCGGCACACGCCGTCCTCGATAGCAGCGAGCGAAGCACCGTTACCCAAATGGCACGAAAGCAGACGGTGGCAGCGCGAACCCAGGATCTCCTTGGCCATCATCCACTCATAGCGGTGGCTCGTGCCGTGGGCGCCGTACTTGCGCACGTGGTACTTGTCGCACACGTCCTTGGGCAGCGCGTAGGTATAGGCGACCTCGGGCATGGTCATGTGGAACGAGGTATCGAAGACGGCGACGTTGGGCAGTTCCGGATACTTCTCGCGGCAATACTCGATTGCTGCGGCCTCGCCGTAGTTGTGCAGCGGGGCGAGCGGGGCCACCTCGAGAATCTTAGCCATGACCTCGTCGTCGACGACCGCGGAATCATCGAAGTGCCAGCCACCCTGAACGATACGGTGGCCGATGCCATCGATCGTAAAGTCGGTCTTCTCGAGCTCCTCGAGCACACGCGCGATAGCCGAACGATGATCGGGGAAAGGGACCTCCTCGGTCTGCTTGGCGCCACCGTTCTCGGAGTGGCCAAAGATGCCCATGTCCGAACCGATACGTTCGCAGTTGCCCTTGGCGAAAACCTCGCGGGTATCGGTATCCAAAAGCTGATATTTAAGGCTTGAGCTGCCGGCGTTGACAACAAGTACGTTCATGAGACTCCTTTGCAGTGCAATACGGTCGACGCAGACCCCTTAAGGCGGCCGCATTTTAATAAGAGGTTATCACAACTTGATAAATAGCTATCAAGCATATCGCCCAACGAGCACAAAAGAGGGGCCAAACGGCGCTCGGTCGTCCAGCCCCTCCCCTCTTGCAATTATTTGCCGTTGACGATGCGCTCGACGTCGGAAGCGATCATGAACTCCTCGTCCGTGGGGATGACGAAAATCTTGACCTTGGAATCCTTGGCGGACAGGCACCAAGCGCCGTCGCCGCGCAGGGCGTTGCGGGCATGGTCCATCTTGACGCCCATAAAGGCCAGACGGTCGGCCACGCCAGCGCGGACAGCCGGAGCGTGCTCGCCGATGCCGGCGGTGAAGACCAGCGTGTCCATGCCGCACATGGAAGTAGCCATCTCGGCAGCCTTGGCGGCAATCTTGTAGACAAACATGTCGAAGGCGAGCTGAGCCTCGGGGTCGCCGGCAGCGGCGAGCTCCTCGACGTTGCGGCAGTCGTTGGTCTTGCCACCGGTCACAGCCAAAAGGCCGGACTTCTTGTTCATCATCTCGTCGACCTCATCGAAGGTGTAGCCGCCCTCGCGCTGCAGGTAGCAGACGGTGGCCGGGTCGATGGAGCCGCAGCGGGTGCCCATCATGACGCCGTCGAGCGGCGTCAAGCCCATGGTGGTGTCCATGCACTTGCCGTCCTCGATGGCGCACAGGGAAGCGCCGGAGCCGATATGGCACACGACGACCTTGCGGGCCTCGCCGTTGGTCATCTCGGCGACCTTTTTGGAGATGTAACGGTAGCTGGTGCCGTGGGCGCCGTACTTACGGATGTGCAGCTTGTCGCAAACGTCCTTGGGCAGAGCGTAAGTCTTGGCGACCTCGGGCATGTTGAAGTGGAAAGCGGTGTCATAGACCGTAACGTTGGGCAGGTCGGGATACTGCTCCAGGCAGAACTCAATAACGTTGGCCTCGGGGTTGTTGTGGAGCGGCGCCAGCGGGGCGACCTCGCGGATCTTGGCGAGAACGTCCTCGTCGACGAGGGAGGAATCGCCAAAGTACCAACCGCCCTGAACGATGCGATGGCCGATGCCCTCGATCTTGACGCCGTTGGCCTCGAGGTCCTTCAGGACGACCTCGATGGCGACCTTGTGGTCGGGGAACTCGATGTTCTCGGTCACCTTCTTGGAACCGTTAGCAGCGTGGGTGAAGGTACCGCCGGTAAAGCAGACGCGCTCGCAGGAGCCCTTTGCGGACACCTTGTGGGACTTGGTGTCGATGACCTGATACTTAAGGGTCGAAGATCCCGCGTTGACGACCAGAACGTTCATGTGTCTCCCTACTAACAGGCGGTGTGGCGCCGCCAGGTTACATACGCTTCAATAATAAACCCAAACGCCCTCGCGCTCGGGTTTATTGGCGTTGATATATAAGTTATCGGTGTTTGAGCTTCCGTTTCATTGCAAGGAAGAAGCGCCCTCAGATGAGGTTCTCGCCCAGGTTCTTGCCGCCGAGAACGTGCATGTGGAAGTGCATGACGGTCTGGCCGGCGTTGACGCCCTTGTTGGAGATGACGCGGAAACCGTCCTCCAAGCCCTTGGCCTTAGCGACCTCCTGGATGGCGTGAGCCATGGCGCCCATGGTCTCGGCAGGTACGTTGTCGGCGATGTCACTGTAGTGCTTCCTGGGGATCACGAGCGTATGGACCGGCGCCTGGGGGTTAAGGTCGTCGAAGGCGATGACCTGGTCGTCCTCATAGACAACGGTCGAGGGGATCTCGTGGTTGGCGATTTTGCAGAAGATGCAATCACACATAGCTAGTTCCTTTCTTACAGACCAAGGTAATTATATTTGGTCGAGATGGTTAGAACGAGAGGTTGTCGTCGGTGTTGGCAGCCTCGCCGTCGGCGAGCACGTCGTTGCCGTCGACGTCCTTAAGGAGCACCGAGACTTTCTGCTCGGCATCGGACAGGCGGGTGCGCAGGCTTTTTAGAAGCTCGACACCGCGGGTATAGCTCTCGAGCGACTCCTCGAGCTCCATATCACCCGACTCCAAGCTACGGATGATGAGCTCCAGCTCCTGCGAGGCCTGCTTGTACGTAAGCTGCTCGACCGGGGTCTTCTCTGCCATATCTGTTTCCTTTCCTAAAGGTTTATCGCTATGAAACGTGGCCTACTCGACCGTATCGACCGTTGCTGCCACGTTGCCGTCTGCCATGCGCACGCGAATGGCGTCGCCGGGCTTAAAAGTCTTGGCGCTCGTAGCCACACCGTCATCGCTGTACGCGATGGAGTAACCGCGGGCAAGCACCTTGAGCGGCGACAAGGCATCGAGCGACGCGGCAGCTCGGCCCAGGTCGGACGCGGGTTTGCTGAGCATCGTGCGCCCCTGATGCTCCAGACGGGAACTCGCAAGTGTGAGCGCATGGCGCTTGCCATCGAGCCCCGAGGTGCTTGCAACCAGACGCTCGGGCAGGCGCTCAAAGTTGGAGCGGAATGTCCCGACCGAGCGTGCGATGGCGCCGGACAGACGATCGGCCGTCAGGGCAAGCTCAGACTCGCGACGCTCGACCATAAACGTTGGGTCGTTGAGGCACGGGCGGCACGCGGCCGCATCGAGCGCGTCGCCCAGACGAGCCGTATAGGTGTCCCAGGCACGACGACCGCGCTGGTCTAGCATTTCCAGATCGACCTGATCCGACCCGATCATCGAAGCCATTGCGGCGCCCAGACGCTGATGGCGCGTCTCGAGCACGTCGGCCAACTCCGTCATAGCCGGCGCCACCGATTCTGCCGCCGCCGTGGGCGTGGAGGCGCGGCGGTCGCTCACCATGTCGCAAATCGAGGTATCGGGCTCATGGCCGATACCGGTCACCACGGGCACGGGACAGGCAGCCACTGCACGGGCAAGCTCCTCGTCGTTGAAGGTCATGAGGTCCTCGAAGGAGCCGCCGCCGCGCACCAGCAAAATACAGTCGGGCGCCGGCGTGATGGCGGCGGCGCGGCGCAAGCCCTCAATAAGCTCGGCCGGCGCACCCTCGCCTTGAACCTTGGCGCCCACGCAGACGAGCTCGACGAGCGGATTGCGACGACGCAATGTGCGCTTGACGTCGTCGATTACCGCACCGGAAAGCGAGGTGACGACCGCCACGCGGGAGCAGAACACCGGGATGCGGCGCTTGCGCGCTTCTTCCATCAGGCCCTCGCGGCGTAGCTTTTCGGCCAGTTGCGCCACTTGTTGACGCAGCAGACCCTCCCCCGCCAGCGAAAACGAGCGAGCGACAAAGCTCATGCGGCCGGTGGCCTTATAGAGATTGAAGCTGCCCTTAAAGCTCACCTGCATGCCGTCGCGCAGATCGAACGTGCGCTTGAGATAGGCGCCCTTCCAGATGATGCAGTCGACGGCCGCCGAGTCGTCCTTGATCTGGAAGTAGCAGTGGCCGCTTCGGGCGTTGGGACCACGGAAACCCGTGACCTCGCCCAAAACGCTCAGCTGCGGAATGGCATCGAGCGCGCCGGCGGCGATCTCCACCGCCTGGCTCACGCTGAGCTCCTTGCGCTCCTGATCGTCCGAACCGTCGAACTCGGCGGAAACGGCATTGCCGGTTAGATTCCAGCCTGCCACGCAGCCTCCTTTCGTCATCGTGCACAAGGGCTTCGGCCCTGCGCAAATTCAAGTCCAACACATAGTACAGCGCCGCGGGGACACGAATCCCCGCGGCGCCCAGCGACCCAATTTGTTATCGGTTGGAGTTTCTGTTGTAGCGAGCCATCAGGTAGAGCAGCTGAATGATCGAAGTGAGCGCTGCAGCAACATAGGTAAGCGCGGCTGCCGTCAGGACCTTCTTGGCACCATTGACCTGCTTGGAGCTCATGCCCGACTGCTCGATGTACGCCACGGCGCGGCGGCTGGCATCAATCTCGACCGGCAGCGTAACCAGTTGGAACAGCACGCTAAACGAGAAGAAGATCAGTGCGAGGGTCGTGAGTCCCGCGATGTTCATAAACAGGCCCAAGAGCAACACGATGGTCCAGGTGTTCTGGGTAAAGTTGACGACCGGCACGAGGGCGGTGCGAACCTTCATCATGGCGTAACCGCTTTGACGCTGGGCGGCATGGCCCGCCTCGTGGCAGGCGACGGCAACGCTTGCGACCGACCCGCCCGAACGGTTGGCATCCGAGAGATACAGGTTATTGTCCTGCGGGTTGTAATGGTCGGTGAGCTCGCCGGCGACACCCTTGATACCCACGGCGTTGCAGCCGTTGGCGTCGAGCATGCGGCGAGCGACCGTGGCGCCCGTGTCGCCGTCCGAGCGAACCTTGGACCAGGTTTTGTACGTCGAGTTGATATAGTTCTGTGCGGCAAGGCCAATCACCGTGCAGACAAGAACAACCAGCAGGTACAGCGGGTCGATGCCAAAGCCGTATCCATAGTAATAAGGCATGCGAATTCCTCCGAATCGAGTTACACGTTGGAGGCATTCTACCCACTCAAGCGGCTAGGCTTCCTTACAGCAATTCAATTTTGCCATCTTTGACCGTCAACCCCATGTTGCCCGAGAGCAGATCGTCCAGGCGCGAGCCCACAAGCTCAAAGCGCCAGCCTTCGCGCAAGGGGCTCTGCTCGGGATGCTCAATGTAGTCGGCCAGGTCATCGCGCGAGGCAATGACCGAGGTCGCCACTCCCGAGCGTTCGGCAACCAGGCGGATGAGCGCGTACATGAGATCCGTCACGCTCTCCAACTCCGGAGAGATCTGGCGATGCCCGCGCACCATGAGCGGCAGGCGATCGTGCGGGCAGCTTGCGCCGCGCTTGATGGCCATGAGCGCACCGTCCACGTCGCGCTCCCCCAACTGATCGGTACCGCGAATGCTGCGGAACTCCTCAACGCGCACGGGATTGCGTTTAACGAGCGCAAGCAGCGTGTCGTCGGACATGACCCATTTGCGCGGGATGTTGCGGCGCTCGGCGCGGTCCTCACGCCAGGCGGCGAGCTCGCGCGCGATACCCAGCTGGTGACGACTGCACGAGTTGATGCGTTTGACCTTGCGGAACGCCTCGTGGCGATCGGCGCGATAGTGCGACTCGTCAGCCAGCGGGCGCAGCTCGTCGAGCACCCAGTCCACGCGGCCCAGCTCGCGCAGGCGGCTCATCATCTCGGTATAGGCGACGATCAGATACTTGACGTCATCGATCGCGTACTCAATCTGCTTATCGGTCAGCGGGCGACGCGACCAGTCGGTCAGCGACTCGGTCTTGGGCAGCGAGACGCCGCAAAACGTCTGCACGAGCGCGCCGTAGGAAATCTGCTGACGCTCGCCCAAAAAGGCGGCGGCCACCTGCGTGTCAAAAATCGGACGCGGCAGCACGCCTACGGTATGGAGCATGACCTCCATATCCTGCGAGCAGGCGTGGAAGACCTTGGTCACGCTCTCGTCGGCCATAAGCTCGGCCAGCGGCGATAGGTCGTCGATTACCAGGGGATCGACCGCTACACTCTCGGCAGGGGTGGCAATCTGAACCAAACACAGACGCGGATGGAACGTGCGCTCGCGCAAAAACTCGGTATCGACGGCAATCGCGTCGAACTCACGGGCGCGCTGGCAAAAGTCGAGTAGAGCCTGATGTGTGGAAATGTACATATCAACCCATCGAATAAGGTTAGGCCCGAAAAACACGGGTAGGATATCGGCATTGCCTTACAACTATACTCGGTTAGTCACAGAACGGGAACGTAAGTATGCGCTGCCTTATCATCCACAACCCGGCATCGGGCCCCAGCTCAGATGAAATCTACGCATTCACGCACGCCCTTGCACAGGGCGGCGACGAAGTCGTGATGCGCTTTATCGGCGATGGCATGGAGCCCGAGGACGCCGTGGCAGACGTTCGCGAGTTCGACCGCGTGGTCGTCTCGGGCGGCGACGGCACCGTCTCCAACGTGCTCGACCAGATGCGCGGCTGCGGCGTCCCCACGCTCGTTTTCCCCTCCGGCACGGCCTGCCTGTTCTTTAACAACATCGGCAATGCCCCCGAGGCAGCGGCGCTTGCCAAGGCATGTCGCGCCGGCCGCACGGTCAAAGTAGACATGGGCGAGCTCTTTTGGCTCGACGAGAACGGCAACGAAAAGCGCCATGGCTTTATCATCATCGCCGGTTCGGGCTTTGACGCCGAGATCATGATGAAGGCCGCCCCCACCAAAAACGACATCGGCGAGATCGCCTACTTCCTCTCCGCTCTCGCCACGCCCAACCCCACGGTGGCGCACTTTACCATTGAGCATGATGGCATTGTTGAGGAGCTCGACGGCATCTGCTGCATGGCGGGCAACACGTCTGTCATCCAAAACGACATCAACCTGTTCCCCAACTGCCGTATGAACGACGGCATGGTCGACATCGTCGTTATTGAGCCCGTGCGCACGGTGCAGTTGCTCCCCACGGTAATCACCGCCGCGCTCGACCCCGCCGGCAAGGTACTCGGCCGCCCGCAGTTTAAGATCATCCAGACCAAAGAAGCCAAGATTACCTGCACGCCATCGCTCGGCATGCAGTTTGATGGCGAGATCATCTCCAGCAACTCCGGCGTCTTTGGCGCCCGCGCGCTACCGCAATGCCTTGATATCATCGTCGACGAATTCTCGCCGCTCGGAAAATAGGAGGACCCCCGTGAACGACAACCCCATCCTTGGCTTTATCGTCATCGTTTTGGCCATGCTCGTCGGCTATGCCATTAACGTGATTCACCGTCGAAAGAAGTAGCCATTACTCTTAGACGGCCCGTGCAGCCCGGACCCCTCGCCGGCATGAAACCACATGCCGGCGAGGGGTCCGCTTTTTTCTTGACGCTTTATTTAGCTACATTTTTCGCTGGCGTTATACAAATTGATTTCCCACTAAATGAGTTCAATTTACCGTTAATCGCATATTTCGCTACGCTTATCGAGTAAATAACTTTCATGAATGTATATTGTTTCGAATTCGTTACGCTAAGGGGGTGTAATTATTGGGTGAAGCCCTCTGGAGACAGAGGGCTTTCGCACGCTGGGAGGGAATATGAGTAAAACTCATCCCGTCAACGCGCTCAAGAAGCTTGGCATAGGCCTTGCATTTGGAGCTGCAACCATCATGTCCGTGCCGACATCTGCGCTCGCCTGCACGCAGATGTACATGGGCAACAAGCTGACGGCCGACGGTGACACGTACTATGGCCGCGCCGAGGACTTCGATAAGCGCTACCTCAAGCACTTTGGCATTGAGCCTTCTCACGGCCCGGGGCATACGTACGGCTCGGACGAGTCCGCATTCATGTATACCTCGACCAAGACCACGTATCGCTACACCTATGTACGCGACCATCCCTCCCAGTGGCACGGGCGCTATGATGCCTACTCTGAGGCAGGCATCAATGAGAAGGGCGTGTCCTGCTCCGCAACGCTGACCACCGGCATGAATGCTGATGCTGAGGCAGCAGACCCCCTGACCAAAACCGGTATTGGCGAGTACAGCTACGGCAGCGTTATCTTAGGTGAAAGCGCCAATGCACGTGAGGGCGTCGAGCTCCTCGGCAAGATCATCGACGAGCAGGGCGCCTGCGGCAACGATCAGATTATCATCGCCGACAGCAACGAGACTTGGCTGTTTGCCGCACTTTCCGGCCACCAGTGGATCGCCATGAGGCTCACTGACGATATCGCCTCGCTCAACCCCAACATCGGCAACCTCAACTACAAGGTTGACCTCACCGACACCGCGAACTGTCTCCACTCTGCGACCATCGAGTCCATGCCTAAGGAGAATGGCTTCGCCAAGTACTTCGATGACGGTCAATTTGACGTTGCCCAGACCTACGGCGAGGCAATTAGCGAAAAGGCCATGCATTCTTGGGCCCGTTATGTCCAGGGTCGCGCCTACTTCGGTGTGCCGCTCACCGAGGGCACCGACTACGAGATCGTCAAGGACGAGCGCGAAGATGCTCGTGCCACGACCGGCGCCCTGGTTAGCAAGGCGCAGCCGCTGTTCTTCCAGCCCGGCAAGTCCGACTGGAACACCTTTGAGATGATCCGCGCGTTTGGCAACCGCGGCGAGAAGGTCCCGGGCCTCAACGCCAACACCGACGGCGCCTACGCCATTGGTACCGAGACCAACACCGAGGTCAATCTCTTCCAGATCCGTCAGGGCATGGACCCCGAGATCGCGACCATCCAGTGGGAGATGCTCTCCCGCGCCGCCTACTCCGTCGCCATCCCCTACTACTCCGCACTGCTCACCGAGGTTAGCCCGTACTACAGCGACCAGACCGTCTCCTTCGATCACTGCGAAGAGGAGGACATCGTGAACAACGAGGAGCCCGAGAACTCCATCAACTATGTCCTCATGGACATCAGCTCCCTGTGCTTCGAGCACCGTGAGCAGCTCGGCACCGGCGTTCGCACCTACCTCGACGCCCTCCAGAACGAGCTCGTCGAGCAGAACTTGGAAGTCGACGAGGTCATGCAGGCCACCGAGGGCACCGAGGCCCGTACTGCCCTGGCAAACAAGGCCGGCAATGCTGCCACCGAGAACACCTACGTCAAGTGCAAGGCCTTGCTCCAGGAGATGCGCGCCTATCTGAAGGCTGAGAACTTCGACCAGCCCTTCACCCCGAGCGACCTGAACACCGAGACCAACGGCCTCAAGGTGTCCATCACCTACGCCAAGGACGCTCTTGCCACCGACCCGGTAACCCCGGATCAGCCTGGCACTCCCGAGCAGCCTGGTACTCCTGAGCAGCCCGGTACCCCCGAGCAGCCCGCTAAGCCCGAGCAGCCCACCACCAAGCCCGAGAAGCCTGGCAAGTCGGACACCACGACCACGGTAACCACCAACAAGGCGAACACCAAGGGCGGCCTGCCCACCACCGGTGATCGTTTTGATGGCCGCGTGGTGGCTGCATTCGCCATCGCTGGCGTTGCCGTCATCTCCGCGGGCGGTTACTTCCTCTACCGTCGCAATAAGGAGTAACGTCCTAGCTGAGCGGGCAAGGCAGCAATGGCAGCCTCGCCCGCTCAGCCCGCTCTTTTGACCGGCGGGAAACCCGCCTGAAATCTTTTTAAAAAGATTTCCCCGCACACACTTCGCTGTGCTATAGTGCAGCGCAACAGCAACTAGGTGCGACCGCGCCACGGCATCACGAAAGGAGCCACCGACATGAAGAACACGATGAAGTCTCTCAACAACTGGTGGTGGCGTGATGCGAATACGATCGGTCGACAGTGAGTCCCTCACGCCTGTTTTTGCGCTCTAGGTGATTGGAAGGCCTCCGGTTTCGACCGGGGGCCTTTTTCTATCTCGAGCCCGATCGCATTCGCATCACGCGCCTCCGCTTTTCTCTTGCACCCCCATTCCGAAAGGATTTTCACCATGTCTCAGAACACCACCGCCGCCCAGCCCCGCACCGTCCAGACCGCCGACCGCGGCAAACTCGACGTCCGCGCTCTCGTCCTGCTCGCCATCCTGCTCGCTGCAGGCTTCATCCTCAACTTCACCGTCGGCAAGGCCATCTCGGGCATCTCGGGCGGCATGATCAGCCCCGAGTTCATCATCTCGGCCTTCTGCCTCACCATCCTGGTCGTTCGCCCTAACATCGGCCAAGCGCTCGTCATCGGCCTCATCTCGGCTGCCGTGATCCAGATCACCACCACTTCGCCGTTCGTCGATTTTGCCGCCGAGGGCATCGCCGCCATGCTCATGGCCGGCATCGTCAACGCCGCCGGCAAGAACGGTCAGGTCAAGCCTGCCGTCGCCATTGTTGCAACCTTCCTGACCACCTTTGTCTCCGGCGTCATCTTCATGGTCATCAAGATGGCCATGCTCGGCGTGGTAGGCGAGCTCGCCGCCGCCATGTTGCCCGTCGTCGCCATGACCGCCGTCTTTAACGCCATTCTGGTCGGCGCCCTCTACCTGCCCATCCAGAAGGCCCTTAGGCTCAACTAACCCGCTCGGCTTTACGAGCCACCCCATCTTGGCGTTCATTCGTCGCTCGCGTACCCAAGTACGCTTCGCTCCTCTTTCGCGCCAACCTGGGCCCCCTCGTAAAGCCGTCTCCGTGCTTCACCACCAAAGACCGTCCCAAACAACGAACTTTTTTGGGACGGTCTTAAACAACTGGTCATTTAAGACTGTCCCCAATGACTATGAAAGGTATCCATGGAAACGATCATCAACGTCGACGATGTCTCGTTCTCCTATGGCACGCAGACCGAGCAGGCGCTCAGCCACATCTCGCTCAGCGTGAACAAGGGAGATTTCATCGGCATCATCGGGCCCTCGGGCGCCGGCAAGTCCACGCTTGCCGCCTGCCTGTCGGGTGCCGTGCCCCACCACTACACCGGCACGTTCTTTGGGTCCGTCATGGTCGACGGCCACGACACCTGCGAAGTCTCGCTCACCGACGTCTCGCAAATCGTCGGCAGTGTGCTGCAGGATATCGACACGCAGATGGTCGCTTCGGTCGTCGAGGACGAGATGCTCTTTGGCCTCGAGAACTTTGGCGTTCCCCACGACCAGATCGAGCAGCGCGTGAGCGAAACGCTCGAGACCGTCGGCATCAGCGACCTGCGCGACCGCGAGATCGCCACCCTCTCGGGCGGACAGAAGCAAAAAGTGGCCATCGCCGCCATCCTCGCCATGCGTCCGCGCGTCTTGGTCCTCGACGAGCCCACCGCGGCACTCGACCCCGCCAGCTCCACGCTGGTTTTCGAGACCCTGCGTGAGGCCAACCGTGCACTCGGCATCACCATCGTCGTCGTTGAGCAAAAGGTCGCCCTGCTTTCGGAGTACTGCAACCGCGTGCTCGTGCTCAATCATGGCGAAATCGCGCTGCAGGGCGAGCCACACGAGGTCTTCGCGCATACCGACGAGCTCCGTGCCATCGGCGTCGACTGCCCTCGCGCCACGCGTATCTTCAATAGCCTCGAAACCGATGGCCTGGTAAGCGGCACCCCCTGCTTGGATGTCGATGAGGCCGAGCGCCTGATTTCGGGCATCGTCGACCCCGCACACGCGGCTATCGAAGCCCAGGCGCCCGCCGGTTCCCCGCATGCACCGTCGTTGCGTCCTCATGCCAAGGACGCCGAACCCGTACTCACCTTCGACCATGTTGAGTTTGCCTATCCCAATGGCGGAGCCGCCGTACACGACCTTAGCCTGACGCTCTATCCTGGCGAGCTCGTGGGCATCGTCGGCCAAAACGGCGCCGGCAAGACCACGCTCACCAAACTGCTCACAGGCCTGCTTAAGCCCGCCTCGGGCAGCGTGCGCGTCACGGGACTGGATACCGCAGCCGTTCCCACGAGCCGCATCGCTCGCGAGGTCGCGACCCTCTTCCAAAACCCCGACCGCCAGATCTGCAAGGACACCGTGCTCGACGAGGTCGCCTTTGGCTTGGAGCTTGGCGGCATGGACCGTGCCGAGGCTCTGCGTCGTGCCCAACTCGTCATCGACCGCTTTGGCTTGCCGGCCGACGAGGCGCCCTTCTCGCTCTCGCGCGGTCAGCGACAAATGGTGGCGCTTGCCTCCGTCGTAGTGGTTGAGCCCAAGATCGTCGTGCTCGACGAGCCCACGAGCGGCCTTGATTACCGCGAGTGCATGACCGTCATGGAAACGGTGCGCACCATGGCCGAGCGCGGTTGCGCCGTTATCATGGTCTGCCACGATATGGAAGTCGTCTCGGATTTTGCCGAGCGCATTGTGGTAATGGCCGACGGTCGCATCCTCGACCGCGGCCGCACGCACGAGCTATTCTCGAACATCGATCTCATGCGGCGTGCCTACGTGGAGCCTCCTCAGGTTATTGAACTCTCGCGCCGTCTGGCATCTTCCGTCTCGCCCGCTTTTGCGCAGGTGAGCGAGGTCACCGATGTCGTTCGAATTGCCAAGGAGATGGTCCACCGTGGTTAACGTCATCGACTACATGCCGGGCGATACGCTGCTGCATCGCCTGAATCCCGTCGTCAAACTGGGCCTCGCCGCCGCCATCATCGTCGGCATCTTCTTGTCCGACACCTACGTGGCGCTGCTGGGCTTTTTGGCACTCACCCTTGCGCTGGGTGCCTATGCCGGCGTCGTCGACCGTCTGTTCTCGCTGCTCAAGTTGCTGATTCCGCTCGCGCTTATCATGCTGGTGCTCCAGCTGGCCTTTATGCGCGATGGCAACGTGGTGTGGGGCTTTATCACCGACACGGGTCTCATCACAGGATCGAAGGCCTGTCTGCGCCTGCTGGGTGTGGCGTTACCACTCATCCTCATGCTCATGGTGACCAAGCTCAACGACCTTGCCAACGCCTGCGTCGAGGTGCTGCACGTGCCGTATCGCTATGCCTTCACCTTTACCACGGCGCTGCGCTTCGTGCCGGTGTTTGGTCAGGAGATGAACGCCATCATGGAGGCGCAGACCGCACGCGGCGTCGAGTACGACACCAAGAACCCCATTAAGAAGCTTAAGCTCATGCTGCCACTGTGCGTGCCGCTGCTCATCTCAAGCGTGGGCAAAACCGATGCCACAGCCTTGGCGGCAGAACAACGCGGCTTCTATCTGCGTACGCGCGCCAGCTCGTACAAGCGCTACCCCATCAAGGGCCTAGACATCGCCGTGCTCATCGTCAGCATCGCCCTCATCGCCATCGGCTTCCTGTTCTAGTTCACTACCGACAGCAACCGCCCAACGCAAAAGGCCTCGGCTCGCACCAAACGAGCCGAGGCCTTTACTGTTTCACCAGATAAAACCTACCAATATTAACCTGTCCCTTTTTGGCAGATCGGAAGCTAGAGGCGGTAGGGAGCACCGCAACGGATGATGGATTCGCGCACCAGGACGTCCATGGCGTCGAGGGTGATCTCGGGCATCTCTCGGTACTTCTGCAGCACCGAGAGCTCGGTGCAGGCCAGAATGACGCGGTCGCAGCCGCTACGGGCGAACTCCCACATCACGCGGTCGAACTTATCCATATCGGGCTCACGTCCGGCCTTCACATCATCGTAGATAAGCGACATCACATCGTTCTGACGTTTCTCGCTGGGATAGACGACCTCAACACCCGCAGCCTTACATTCGCGGCCGTAGACGCCCGCGCCCACGGTGCCATCGGTTCCCATAATGCCAATCTTGTGCACCGGCTCGGCCGGCATACTCAGGTTGGGGTCGAACTCGCACTCCCCCATCACCGCACCCGCAAGGGCATAGCGCACCGACTCACGCGGCATGTGGATAATCGGCACCTTCGTAAACGACTGGATCTGGTCATAGAAGTAGTGTGACGTGTTGCAGGGAATGGCAATGTGTGCACAGCCCAGCGACTCGAGTGCCTGGGCGCACTCTTTCATGGTCGCCAGCAGCTTGGCATGCTCGCCGGTCTTAATGGCCAGCGTGCGGTCGGGCATGGTCGACTTGGAGAGTACCACCATGTCGATATGTTCCTGATCGCAGGCAGCAGCCGTATGACGCACCACCTGGTCGTAGTAATACGACGTGGCCTCGGCGCCCATGCCGCCGATAACTCCCAGCTTTTCCATCGCCGCCTCCTTGGTGACGCTTGCGCAATTGCGCGTATCATACCCGCGCCCGCCCGATGCAAACCGGACGGGCGCCGCGCTCATCTACTTGTAATACGTCTTGAACAGCTTAAAGTGGCGCAGCTTGGTGTGCCACATGCGCAGCCAGCGGTTAAAGACAAAGTCGCCCTTCATAAACGAAGGGTCGGCGCCCTTGCCTTCCTTGTCCAGGCGATGCACCTTAGCGCGCAGCTCGGGATCCTTGACGTACTTGTCGACGACGCCCATGGGGACGACCATCCACAGCGCCTCGTCCTGCGCCGTCACAAACTCCGGCTCAAACGGGCGGTTGAACACATACTCGTCCACCACATACTTGGCAACGTTAAAGCCACTGTTAGTGACGTAGTAGTTGCTGCGGCCCTGGCGCGTGTTGAAATCGAAGAACTTAAACGAGCCGTCGCGCTCGTCGTACTTAACGTCAAAGTTGGAATAGCCCACAAAGTGAAGGTCCTCGAGCAACTTGCGCACGCCGCCCATGAGCTCGTCGTTGGGCTCGGTAATGATACAGGCGTGGTTGCCGACACCGTGGGGCTGATGCTCCTCGAGCAGCACATGGCCCAGGCACATCATGCGGACCTTGCCGTTGCGGTCGGAATAGCTGGTGAGCACGCGCATGTACTCGTCGTTGCCGGGCACGCGATCCTGCAAGATCAGGTCGTCGGTGTAGCCGCTGGCATACGAGTCGCGAATGACCTGTTCCAGCTCGGCGCGGTCGGCAATCTCATAAGCCTTCTTCTGGCCCTCGAACTCATGCTGCCACCACATGATGCCGTCAGAAGGCTTCAGAATCATCGGGTAGGGAAAATCGATCTGGTCGAGCACTTCGGCAGGTGCCTCACCCTGGGCATTGAGCATCGCCATGGTGAAGGTAAAGGTATGCGGATAGGGCACGCCATGCTTCTCGCACAGCTCGTAGAAGATCTCCTTCTTCTGGCACTGCTCAAGCATGCTATAGGGAGCGTAAGGCGCGGCGATGTTATCCGCCAACTCATGGGCATCCTTGGCCTGAGCCACGAGAGCGACATAGTTGTCGCCACAGCCCACAAGGACAATCGTCTTATCGGCATGCGCTTGGGCAATGCCGTTGACGGTTTTGAGCATCACGGGCATGGTGTCGATATCCACGTTGGGCGTGTAGTCGATAATCTGGCTGCGGTACGCGGGACCCGTCTGGTACTTGCCAAAGACCAGACTCTTGACCTGGTACTCCTCGTAGAAGGCGCGCGCCACCGAATAGGCGTTGATGTCGCCACCGAGCAGCACGGGAATGAACTCGCGCTCTGTAAATTGCAATGCCATGGAAACTTCCTATCATGAACTGCCCACACAACGGGCGGTCTTTGCGCAACTGATTTATTCTAGCGTGCCAAGCCGCCGGCGCCCAAAGCTCCACCGTATCTATGGCAATCGACGCAATCGTCCAGCACGAAGGCGGCGCTCACCGTTGTATGACAATGGGCAATGAACCTACCGTTGTTGTAGGATTCAGCGTATTGACATCCTCGAGCGAAAGGCGCACACGTGCCCCAAGACCATCCGACCGATAATCCCATCCTCAATGCTGCGAAGCGCGAGCTGGTGGAACGCGCGAAAGCGACCGCTCCCCTGTGCACGGCAAACGACGCCTACAACGGACCCGCCCGCATCGTCTCGATCAACACGTCGGCACACAAGGGCACACGCAAGTCGCCCGTCGCCGATGGACGCGACACCGTTATAGAGCAATTCGGCCTCGCCTCCGACGCACACGCCGGGCATTGGCACCGTCAGGTTTCCTTTTTGGCCGCAGAGTCCATCCAGACGGCGCAGGCTCGCGGACTCGATGTGCGCGAGGGTGACTTTGGAGAAAACTTCACCACCCAGGGCATCAATCTACTCTCGCTCCCCTTGGGCACACAGCTCAAGCTTGGAAGCGACGTGCTCGTCGAAATCAGCCAAATCGGCAAGGTCTGCCACACACGCTGTGCCATCTACTATCTCGCCGGCGACTGTATCTTTCCCCACGAGGGCATTTTTGGCGTGGTCCTAAAGGGCGGAGAGGTCCATACCGGCGACGATATCCAGGTAGTCAAACTCGGCGACGGCTCCTGTTCGTTCACCCCCGCCGAGGCCCTCGAAGAGATTGAGCAGGCTCACCAGAAGGGCACGCTGTAGTTATAAAACCCCACGTTGAGATGGCTTTTACAGCCCAAAACTCCTCTCAAACAGGGCTCTGTAACGTTAAAGTTGAACTCTATGGTTTCTCAACAATTCATCATAACTGCAGGTCAAAGCCAAAGCCTCAAGTTCAACTTGACCCTTTGGGACCTTTAAGGTTCAAGTTGAGGTCGAAAGCAGTAGTAGAATACCGTTCGAACCATAACCTACGATTGATTGCAGAGGGACTGGATGCAGCATTCGAATCATCGCACCGCAGCGCTCATTGCGTCGAAGCCGGCTCGTATCATCACGAGCGCCGCGCTCGCCGTTGCGCTGACGGCCACGCCGATGCTCTCCCCCGTTGCGGCGTATGCCGCCTCGCAGGCAACGCAGGACCAGCTTTCCGCAGCCCAGCAGAAGATCGAAGCCGCCACGAGCGCCTACAACGACGCCCGCACCAAACTCGATGACCTGCAAAAGCAGATTGACTCCAATGAGGCAAGCATCGAGGAAATCGAGGCCAAGCTTCCCGAGCAGCAGGCCAAGGCAAGCTCCGCCATGCGCGATCTGTACAAGTATCAGAAGGGCACCAATCCCATCGTGAGCTTCCTGGTCAACGCACAGAGCCTGGGTGAGTTCATCACGACCTGCAAATACACCAACCAGATCACGAGCTCGAGCGTCGACGAGATCGAACAGCTCAATAACATGCAAACCGAACTCGAGCAGAACAAGGCTGAGCTCCAGCAGGCCAAGTCTCAGCTTGAGGCAGAGCAGAAAAACGCCGAGGATGCGCTGGCGCAGGCCCAGCAGCTCCGCAGCGAGGCACAGGCAAAAGCCGAGCAGGAAAATGCCGCCGAGCTTGCCAAGCTTGAGGCCGATAAGGCCGCTGCCGCCGAGAAGCTCTCGGGCGAGGGCGTAAGCGGCAGCAATTCCAGCAGCCAGGCCACCAACACCAACACCACCATCGACACCACGGTGAACAACGCCAATACCGGTAGCTCCGATTACGATTCGTTCATTAATGAGTGGACGAGCCGCATCGACAATTATCTCGCCGGCTCCCCCATGGCAGGCCAGGGCTATAACTTTGCCGTCGCCGCTTGGAATACCGGTGTCGACCCCCGTTGGTCCCCCGCCATCGCCTGCATCGAGAGCACCAAGGGCGCTTATTGCGCCAATTCTTACAACGCCTGGGGCTGGAGTGCCCGTGGCGGCGGTTGGCGCAGCTTTGGCAGCTGGAGCGAGGGCATCTCCGCTCACGTTGCCTATCTGGGCGCCAACTACGGCTCCACCCTTACCCCGGCAGCAGCCAAAAAGTACTGCCCGCCCACGTGGCAGGACTGGTACAACAAAGTCGCCGCTCAGATGAACCGCATCTAAGTGCAACTGCAAAGGGCCCCAATGGGGCCCTTTTCTTTTAGGTAGCGGAGGTATCGACGACGCCGGTCGCATTGGCAACCGCAACTATGACGATCATGCATAGGAGCAGCACACCCAATGCCTTGAGCCAGAGTTTCGCGAGCTTCTTGCCGCGATAGCTGTCGAGCAATGCGAATCGCCGACGAAGACGGCGCTTATCGAGCAGCGCAAAATGCATAAGCACCATAAGGCCATCGACAAAGAAAAAATACTCGATTATGAGAAGCCACGTCGGGTAGCTTTGGGTTGCTCCGGTGGGATGAAAGACGGCAAAGTGACTACCGGCAAAGAACACGAGCAGCGAGAAGCAGACGAGCGTATTCCAAATGCGCCCCAAAGACTCCGGAACGCGAGAGAGCAGACCGCATGCAGCGGAGGCGGCAGGCCTAGGAAGCCCCGCGGGGTTCTGGAGCCCTTGGGGCGTCAACACCGTCTCCGAGGCCGGAGTACGGACAGCCACAGGCGCAAGAGGCCGCACGGGGCGACTTAGATCGTATGCCGCGCGCGTCGCCCGTCCCAATGCTTCCGCACTCGCAAAACGCTTGGCCGGGTCGAGCGCCATCGACATGCAGACGGCATCGGCAAGTGGAGCGGGAATGCCACGCGCCTCGCATTGCTCGCGCAGGTCGAGCCCTGGCTTAGGGTCGACTCCCGTCAAGCAGAAGAACAACAGGGCGCCAAGTGCGTAGACGTCGCTTCGCACGCTCGTCTGCCCAAACCCATACTGCTCGGGCGGCGCATAGGGCCGTGTCCCAAACTTGACGGTGTCGGCATCGGCGCCGTCGCGCCATACGCGAGCGATTCCCAAGTCGATAATCACCAGCGATGAAAATGTCAGGCCGTCATCAGGCGTATAGTTGGCACCTGTCACGATGATATTCGACGGCTTGAGGTCACGATGGATCACCGGCGCCGACGTCTCCCCCGCTATTGCAAAACCGGCGTGGAGCTCGCCCACGGCATCGCATAGGGCAGGATACAATTCACGCGCATAATCGGGGGTGGCTCCCAGACGGTCCACCAGCGCCCCGAGCGTCTCCCCTTCGATGTATTCCATAACCACGTTGAGCTCGTCGCCCACACGACGACAATCGACGATTCTGGGCAGGTGCTCAAAACGCCTGCCTGCCCGCTGAGCGGCAAACAGACGCTCGTATGCCCCGCCGATTTGAGCCGAAGCATCGATGCGTTTACGGACAAAGGGGCCGAGCGAACCACCGCCGGTTCCTTCAAAGTACACGAGCGCGGTTGCTTCAACGGACGAGCGCTTAAGTACACGCTCCACGCGATAGCTGTCGTCGCGATCGAGCGACGCCAGGTGCTCGGCAAGCGCTGCGGTCAGCTCGTCATCGGAATATGTTGGGCTCTGAGTATCCATAGCCTCCATCATAGCGCAGGGCGCAGACACCCCATGGCATCCGCGCCCCGTTCGTTTGCATCGTTGTTCGGCAGCTCCGCCGGCTCAGATATCAGCCGCTAACTCACCGTCTCCTCGCCAAAGCGATACAGCTCCTCGTTGACCTTTTGGAGGCTGCACCCGCGATCGATGCAAAAGATGATAATCGCATCGCGGCGGTCCTTGCAGTTAAGGACGCTTACCCCGGCAGCCGTCAGCGCACGGTTAGTCTCTTTGAGCGTCAGCGCCATCGCAAAGGCAATCTGCAGCACCTTATTGCGGCTCGGATGCCGCGCACCGGTAAAAATCTGATAGCCAAAGGTCTCATTGAGATCGGCCATACGAACCACGCGCGAGCGCTCCAAGCCCTTTTCCTGCAGTAGCTGCTTCAGGTAGTTCGAAAGCGACGGGGCGGCAAAGTCGTGTTCTTTGATATAGCCATCGATGTTTGGCGCGTCGAGAAGCTCATTGAGTAACTCGTCAGTCAGCTTTTTATCGGGCATACGACTTCACCTCCCCCAGTGCATGCAACATGCTAGAAACCGCTTACGTCCGAACGCTCCCAGCTAGCAACCTGGTCGGGAGACACCGTACCCAGCGCCTCGAACTTCCAGGAGCCGCCCGCCTTCAGATGATTGGTGTTTGCAAGAGCCGTTCCAACCTGGTTGCCATCGGCATCGTACAGAACATATTCAATCTGAATGTAGCTCTTTTCCTTGTCCGTGTTATTGGTCAGCGTGCCCGTGATCTTATAGGTAAACTGATTGGAAGTGTCTTCAGCCTCGTCAGCAATGGTATACGGTTCTTGCGGTTCTTTTCGCTCCTCAGCCTGCTGTGTCGTCTCGGCAGGTTTTGCCGAATCGCTCGCAGACGAATCGGTTGAGTTGTCGCCCATAGAGCCCACGGCACCGACAATAACCAGCACCACGATGATGCCTAGGACAATCTTGCCGATCGGCTTCTTTCCCTCTTTTGCCATTATTCATCCTTCCTACGATCCGGCTACCGTGCCGGCACACAGCACATCGTAGGAAGGATTGAACTTGAATTCATTAGCTGAGAGCTAAGGCTGCGGTAAACGGCCAATGCAGTTATCCAAACGTTGAGCAAACGCACTTTGCGCAACCGTCTGCTGGCAGCGCATCAACCCACCGTGACGGATTCCCCGGTAAAGGCACTGATCATCAACAGGACAAAGAAAACAAGGTAGCTGGCACTCAGCAGGTACGCAATGATCAGAAAGACGACCCAGCCGACATTGGTTTTACCGTCGGCACGGCGTTGCTCGCGATTGCGGCAGAGCCAAATCGTCACGCCGATGGCAGTGATAAACAGCACGAGCGCCGCCGCGGCAAGCCCGGCAAGCGCAAACATCACGCCAATGCTCACAGCAATAACCGGAAGCAGCAGCAAACCGCACCCGCATCCACCCGGACTATATACGGCAGACTGTCGGCGTCGCCTCATCGCCGCGCCACCCCCATCATCTTTGAGCACTACAGTGCGATAGCCTGCTGAACAGGAACGATCTTGTCGAGTTCCGGTTCGATCCGCCTTTTCTCGGCCTCAAGGTCAAACGCCACCTGAGCGCGCAGCCAATAACCATCCGTCAGGCCAAAATAACGGCAAAGACGGAGGTCGGTGTCGGCCGTCACGCGACGTTTTCCCAAGACAATCTGCCCGATACGCTGAGCCGGAATCCCAGTCTCTTTCGCAAGGCGATATTGAGAAATGCCCATGGGAACAAGAAACTCCTCTTTGAGAAGCTCACCAGGAGTCACCGGCGACAGCAAATCGGCCGAAGTCTCATCACTTGTGATAATCGACGATTTCGACATTCCAAGCCATCTCCTGTCTCCACTCAAAACAGACCCGATAGCGCTCGTTAACACGGATGCTATATTGACCGGCGCGATCGCCCTTCAAAGCTTCCAGGCGGTTGCCCGGTGGAACGCGAAGATCATCAAGCGAAGCACAAACCTGCAGTTGGCGAATCTTCCTCAACGCAACATGCTCAAAGGGCACGAACCTCCTGACCCGCACACCCATGGCAAAGCGTTCGGTATCCTCATCTTTATACGATGCAATCATAGTATCGCCTTACGTTAGTAACGTCAAACGTTTCTATAGACTTACATCTCTATTATATCGTACGTTTGTTCGTGTTTTCTAGAACAAATAGTCCTTTGCGCCTTAGTCAAGCAAAAGCAATCGTTTGTAGACATCGAGGCCTTTGAGAAGAATCTCCTCGTCAAAGAGCATGGTATCGGTATGCAGAGCGCTCATCGCATAGGCTGGGCAGTCATCAGCGTCGATCGGGTTTTCTTGTCCTTCTGGCACGCCCGTGCCCAGCAAGAAGAACACGCCCGGCAGATGGCGCTGATAGAAAGCAAAGTCCTCGGCAATTAACAGCGGCTCGTCCACAAGTTGCAGCTCGGGCAAGGCAGGCGCAATGTGGGCAAACAACTCGGGGTCGTTATCGACTGGCGGATAGCCCTCGGCAAAGTCGAGATCGTACGTACAGCCCGTTGCGGTGCACGCCTCGTCGAGCGCACGGCGTACGCCCTCGCGCGCACGGTCGAACATGGCGTCCGTAAACACACGCAAGCTACCGGCAACATGGGCCTCCCCCGCCACCGCATTGCAGACGGTGCCGGCCTGCAGCAGGCCAAACTTACCGATGCAGGGCTCATCGGCACCCAGCTCGTCCATCAGCTGGCGCTCGGCAACCAGGAACTTTGCCGCCGCCAGCGCTGCGTCATGTGATTCCTCGACTGGAACGCCGTAGGTCTTGGCGATATGGATGCTCGTGCCATGGATATGAATGTGCGTCTCGCTCGAGCGCGCCAGCAGCGGACCGGGACAGCTCGCCAGCGTACCGGCAGGAAGATCGGGCCACACGTGAAAGCCAAAGATGCGGTCGACCCCGTAGCGCTCGAACACGCCGCTCTCGCATACCGTCTTAGCGCCACCGGTTGTTTCCTCGGCCGGCTGGAACACAAAAAGCACGTTGCGCTTAATAACGCCCGGCTGCTCACGAATCGTACGGTCGACAAAAGTTGCCGCCGCGAGGGCCATAGCCATGTGCCCGTCGTGGCCGCACGCGTGCATCTTGCCGGGATGCGTCGAGGCAAAAGCGGCGCCCGTCGTCTCCGCAATAGGCAACGCATCCATATCGGCACGAATCGCCGTGGCATGCGAGGCACCCGTGCCAGCGTCGAAGAAAGCGCACACGCAACTAGGGCACGGATGGATCACCTCGCAGGCAAGCGGAGCGAGCACGCCCTCGATATAGGCGATAGTTTGCGGAAGATCGAAGTCGAGCTCCGGAATGCGATGCAGGTCGCGACGATAGCGACGGAGTTCTTGGAGCTCGGTCATGGGGATTCCTTTCATGGGGCAACTCAGTTGTCACCTATTGTGACGCAGGATTGTGGCGCCCTCGTTTCTAGCATGATGCTGCATTTTTTAAACGTTATATACGAATACTCTTGTTTGGTAAAGTGCAACGTGGTAGGGTCTTTACCACTTGATAGAGGCGCGGGCACGAAGAGCCGCGGGCGAGTCGGCAGGCTTTGACCCCGCGGGGAGGCGAAACCCGCCGAACTGGGTTTTTCGGGCACGAACAACCTGGTGGGCCTGCGGGAAATACCCGCAGGACTGTCTGCAGCAATGCGGGAGCGCTATCCGGACATTGGGTCCACGCTATGCGGATTCGATGCGCAGATGGCGCCGTCTGGATAGCGAGGTTTACGGGACATGGCATTGACCCCCAACGAGGCATATGCGGCCAAGCAGCCGTTTGTCGACAAGGAGACGCTCGAGCATATCGTCGAGCAGTTTCCCACGCCGTTTCATCTATACGACGAGGCGGGCATCCGCCGCAACATGCAAGAAGTGCGCGACGCCTTTGCATGGAACCCGGGCTTTAAGGAATACTTTGCCGTCAAGGCCAATCCCAACCCGGCGCTCATCTCCATTCTCAACGAATACGGCTGCGGTTGCGATTGCTCGAGCTATACCGAGCTCATGATCGCCCGCTCAATGGGTATCACCGGCCACGACATCATGTTCTCGTCCAACGACACGCCGGCGGCGGATTTTGAGCTCGCCGACAAACTGGGTGCCATCGTCAACTTTGACGACATCAGCCATATCGATTTCTTTGAGCGCGTTGCGGGACCCATCCCCAAGACGGTCAGCTGCCGTTTTAACCCGGGCGGCCTGTTCCAGCTCTCCAACGGCATTATGGACAACCCTGGCGACTCCAAATACGGCATGACCACCGAGCAGCTCTTTGAGGCTTTTCGTATGCTCAAGGCCAAGGGCGCCGAGCATTTTGGCATCCATGCCTTCCTTGCCAGTAACACCGTCACTAACGACTACTACCCCAAGCTCGCACGCATCCTCTTTGAGCTTGCCGTGCGCCTGGAGCGCGAGACCGGCGCACATGTCGCCTTTATCAATCTGTCCGGCGGCGTCGGCATCCCCTATCTGCCCGAGCAGCAGGCTAACGACATTCACGCCATCGGCGAGGGAGTGCACGCGGCATACGACGAGATCCTGGTTCCTGCCGGCATGGGCGATGTGGCCATCTGCACCGAGATGGGCCGCTTTATGATGGGCCCCTACGGCTGCCTGGTCACCAAGGCCATCCACGAGAAGCAGATCTACAAGGACTATATCGGCGTGGACGCCAGTGCCGTCGACCTCATTCGTCCCGCCATGTATGGCGCTTACCACCACATCACGGTGATGGGTCAGCCGGACGGTCCCGATAAAACCGCAGCCCCCGTCACGAACACGTACGACATCACGGGCAATCTGTGCGAGAACAATGACAAGTTCGCCATCGACCGCGAGCTTCCGCATATCGACATGGGCGACCTACTCGTGATTCACGACACCGGCGCGCATGGCCACTCCATGGGCTACAACTACAACGGCCGCCTGCGCTCCGCCGAGGTCCTGCTGCGCCCCGATGGCTCGGCAGACCTCATTCGCCGCGCCGAGCGCCCGGGCGATTACTTTGCCACGCTCGACGTGCTGCCGTGCGGCCGCGAGCTGCTGGCCAAATCGCGCGCCGAAAGCGCCCGCCGTCGCGCTCAGGACGAGCGCCTAGCAGTCGCCGCCCAATGGAACAAACGCGTCCAGATCGCGGAAGCGAAGGAGAAAAACATGGATATCCGCAATCTCGAGGGCTCAATCGTCGCCCTTGTCACGCCGTTTAAAAAGGACGGCAGTGTCGACTTTGACGCGCTTGAGCGCCTTATCGATTTCCACCTGCAAAATGGCACTGACGCCATCCTCACCCTGGGCACCACCGGTGAGAGTGCCACGATGACCGATGACGAGGACAACTCCGTCGTCGCCGCTGTGGTCAAGCATGTTGCAGGACGCGTCCCCGTTATTGCCGGCTCGGGCTCCAACTCCACGCAGACCATGCTCACCAAGTCGCTCACCTATCAGGGCCTGGGCGCCGACGGTCTGCTGCTCATCACCCCCTACTACAACAAGTCCAATGAAGAGGGCATCTACCAGCACTTTAAGACTGTCGCCGATGCCGTGGACATCCCCTGCATCCTGTACAACATCCCCGGCCGTTGCGGCTGCGGCATCAGCGAGCGCAATGTGGAGCGCCTGGCCGCGCACCCCAACATCATGGGTATTAAGGAGGCCTCGGGCAACGTCGCCTACGCGGCCAAGATCGCCCACCTGCTGTCCGACGACTTCCGCATGTACTCGGGCGAGGATGCGCTCACCGTGCCGCTCATGAGCCTGGGCGCCTCGGGCACCATCAGCGTGTGGGCCGATGTTCAGCCGCAGCTCGTGCACGACATGTGCCGCGCCTATCTGGACGGTGACGTGGAGCGCGCCCGCGACATCCAAATTGCCGGTCAGCCGCTCTTCAACGCCCTCTTTAGTGAGGTCAACCCCATCCCCGTCAAGGAAGCGCTCGCTCAGATGGGTATGATCGAGGCAAACTACCGCATGCCGCTATGCCCCATGGCAGACGACACGCGCACTGCACTTACCGATGCTCTGAAGGGAGCTGGTCTGCTTGATTAAGACCGTCATTATGGGAACGGGCCGCATGGGCTCGCTCGTCCGCACTACCGCCGAGGGCATTGCCGACGCCGCCGGTCAGCCCGCTTTCGACATCGTCGCCCAGATCGGCTTCGACTTGTCCGAGCTCGAGAACGCCCCGGCAGCCGACGTCATTATCGACTTCTCGAACGTCGTGACTTTCGATGCCGTCGTCGCCTATGTCGAGCGCACGGGTGCGGCGTTGGTCTCGGGCACCACGGGCTATACGCCCGAGCAGATGGATCGCCTGCGCGAGCTGGGTCAGAACGCCCGCGTCATGCACTCCGGCAATTACTCCATCGGCATCGCCGCCCTGCGTCATCTGGTAGCACAGGTCACACGCGAGCTGCCCGGCTTTGACTGCGAGATCGTCGAGACGCACCACAACCAAAAGGTTGACGCCCCCAGCGGTACTGCCAAGCTACTGCTCGACGCCATCGTCGAAGCTGAGCCCGAGGCAGGCTACCACCCCGTCTATGGCCGCGAGGGCATGTGCGGCGCGCGTGACCCCAAGGAGATCGGTATGCACTCGCTGCGCGGCGGCACCGTCGCCGGCGTGCACAAGGTAAGTTTCTTTGGCCAGGACGAGGAAGTCACGCTCACCCACCGCGCCACGAGCCGTCAGATCTTTGTCAACGGCGCCTTGGCCGCCGCGCAGAAGCTCGTCACCCGCGAACCCGGCTTCTATACGTTCGATCAGGTCATGTTTGCCTAACCAGGTATCAACCGTATCCACGCAAAGGAGAAACAATAATATGAGTAACGCAGCCGAGATGGATGCACAAGAGATTATCAACTACATCGCCACCGCGCCCAAAAAGACGCCCGTTAAGCTGTACGTGCGTGAGAAGCCGGGCATGAAGGTCCAGTGGGGCAATGCACACGTCTACGGCGGTCGTCGTGGCAAGACCGTCTTTGGTGACTGGGATGAGCTTAAGGCCATCCTGGATGCCAATGCCGACTCCATCGACTACTACGACGTCGAGAATGATTGCCGCAACTCCGCCGTCCCCATGCTCGACCTTAAGGGCATCAGCGCCCGCATCGAGCCGGGCGCGATCATCCGCGACCGCGTCGAGATTGGCGACCGCGCCGTCATCATGATGGGTGCCATTATCAACATCGGCTCCGTCATTGGCGAAGGCTCCATGATCGACATGGGCGCCGTGCTGGGCGGCCGCGCCACCGTGGGCAAGAACTGCCACATCGGCGCCGGCACCGTGCTGGCAGGCGTCGTGGAGCCCGCGAGCGCCACGCCCGTCATCATCGAGGACGATGTCATGATCGGCGCTAACGCCGTGGTCTTGGAAGGCGTGCGCGTGGGCAAGGGCGCCGTTGTCGCCGCCGGCGCCGTGTGCGTCGAGGACGTCCCCGCCGGCGCCGTCGTGGCCGGTGTCCCCGCCCGCGTCATCAAGATGCGCGACGCCCAGACCGACAGCAAGACCGGCCTCGAAGAGGGCTTACGTCAACTCTAGGGTTACGCGGTTTTACCAAACCGCGTAACTAGTTGACGCTGCACCTTTGGTTCCGTCGTTCTGACGAACGACGGACCGGTCGACGCTGCAAACGCCCCTAAGCGGCAATCTGACGTT
>CABUCA010000014.1 GCA_902489965.1 uncultured Collinsella sp. | reverse complement strand
GGCAACATCCTGCTCGTGGGCGTGCCCGCATCGACACGCCGGTCCGCCAGCCCATGTACTCCACCAGTCTTTTTAGCCCCGTCCCAAAAAGACTGGTTACAATTACGTGCAGCATACAAACACCGGGAGGGATCGTGGCAAAAAAGCCTCAGCACGCTCAGAACAACCAGCGCAGTCAGCAGGGCAAACAGGGCCAGCAGCAAAAGCGCGGCGGCAAGGCGCAGGCCACGGTCGCCCGCACCAAGCATTCCCAAGCGACGCCCGTCCGCCCCTGGCGTCCGAGCCGCGATAAATTCCTCCCCGTCAGTCGAGCCGACATGGATGCACGCGGCTGGGACCAGTGCGACTTTGTCTACATCTGCGGCGACGCCTACGTGGACCATCCCAGCTTTGGCATGGCCATCATCAGCCGCGTCCTCGACGCGCACGGCTACAAAGTGGGCATCATCTGCCAACCCGACTGGACCGACCCCGCCAGCATCACCGTGCTCGGCGAGCCGCGCCTAGGCTTTCTCGTCAGTGCCGGCAACATGGACTCCATGGTCAACCACTATTCGGTGACCAAGCATCGCCGCCACACCGACGCCTATACCCCCGGTGGCGAGGAGGGGCGCCGTCCCAATCGCGCCGTCACGGTCTACGGCAACCTCATCCGCCAGACGTTTAAGGACGCCCCCATCATTATCGGTGGCATCGAGGCAAGCCTGCGTCGCCTGGCCCACTACGACTACTGGCAGGACAAGCTCAAGCGCTCGGTGCTGCTCGACTCGGGCGCCGACATCCTCATCTACGGCATGGGCGAGCACGCGATCGTTGAGATCGCCGACGCGCTCGACGCGGGGCTGCCCGTCGATCAGATCACCTATATCAACGGCACCGTTTACCGCACGGGTTCGCTCGACGAGGTCTACGACTACGACCTGCTGCCCGGCTGGGACGACCTTGCCGCTGACAAGCTCAACTACGCGCGCAGCTTTAACGTGCAGCAGCAGAATATGGACCCCATCACCGGCCATCGCTTGGTAGAGCCATATCCCAACAGCGTGTACGTGGTGCAGAACCCGCCGTCGGCAACACTCACCACCGACGAGATGGACGAGGTTGCCGAACTCCCCTACGCACGCGATTGGCATCCCGACTACGACGCGGCAGGCGGCGTGCCGGCCTTTGCCGAGATCAAGTTTTCCATTAGCTCCAACCGCGGGTGCTTTGGCGAGTGCTCGTTTTGCGCCCTCACCTTCCACCAGGGCCGCGTGTTGCAGATGCGCAGCCACGACTCGATCATGCGCGAGGCCGAGCTGCTCACGCGCGATCCCGAGTTTAAGGGCTACATCAACGACGTGGGTGGACCGACGGCCAACTTTAGCCGCCCCGCCTGCGACAAGCAGCTCAAGCACGGCGTGTGCAAGAACAAGCGCTGTCTGTGGCCGAGCGTGTGCAAGAACATGGTGGTCGACGAGAGCGGCTACACGCAGCTGTTGCGCGACCTGCGCCAGCTGTCGGGCGTCAAAAAGGTCTTCGTGCGCAGCGGCATCCGTTTTGACTACACCATGGCCGATGCCTCGGACGAGTTTTTGCGCGAGCTGCTGGAGCACCATGTCTCGGGCCAGTTACGCGTGGCACCCGAGCACGTGAGCGACGCGGTGCTGAGTGTGATGGGCAAGCCGAGCCGCGCCGTCTACGATGCATTCTGCCGCAAATTTGAGCGCCTTAACCGCGAGTACGGACTCAAGCAGTACGTGGTGCCGTACCTTATCTCGAGCCACCCCGGATCGACGATGAAGGAAGCCGTGGACCTTGCCGAGGCCGTGCGCGACATGGGCTACATGCCCGAGCAGGTGCAGGACTTCTACCCCACACCGTCCACCATGTCGACCTGCATGTACTACACCGGCGTGGATCCGCGCACCATGGAGCCGATCTATGTGGCGCGCGACCCGCATGAGAAGGCCATGCAGCGCGCGCTCATCCAGTACCGCAAGCCCGAGAACTACAAGCTCGTGCGCGAGGCACTGGAGAAGGCCGGCCGTCGCGACCTGATCGGCTACACCAAGCATTGTCTGATCCGTCCCGTGCCGCCGCGCCCGGGCGAGACGTCTGCCGGCGGTGGGCATGGCACCGGCAAGAAGGGTGGCAAGCCGCACGGTGGCGCCACCGGCAAGGGACCCAAGGGCAGCAAGGGTCACGGCGGTATGTCCCGCGCGCAGAACACTGCCGGTCGCAATCGCGCGGCACAGGGGCGTCAGGGCGCCAACGGAGGCGGCAGACGCAACTAGCGCGGCGAGGCGGCATGCCGCCGTTGGCGACACGACACGCCCCACCAATAAAATGCCGCTCGCCGGGGCGTCGCAGAACGATTCCCCGGCGAGCGGCCGATTAATATTGTCTATCTCAAAACGTCGTTACTTTTTGTCGAAACGACCATAGAGCGCAAACGAGAGCGCCGCAGAGATAACCCAAGTCAAAGCGATGCAGACGACAATCATGATCAGGTTCATGGGATTGCCGCTTGGATCGGCATAAACGGGCAACGAGGTAATGCCGGGCATAACAAAGCCGAAGCACTTTGCGCCGAGAACAACGGTAAGCGCACCGCCAATGCCATCCGCGATCATCGCAGCGATAAGCGGAGTCCTGTTAGGAACCTGAACGGTAAACAAGGCGGGCTCGGAAATTCCCATAAATGCTGAGAAGGCGCACGTCATTGCAGCGGACTTGAGCTTTTCGTCGGTCATGCGCAGGGCTGCACCAAAAGACGCACCGCTTTCGGCGAGGTTATGGCAGAAAGAGATCGGGAGCAGATAGTCATACCCAAGCGTTGCGATATTGGAAATCTGGATGGGGCTCGTTGACTGGTGCATGCCGAAGAGCACGATAAGCGGCATAAAGAAGCCCAGCAGAAAACCGGCAACGGGGCCTAACGTCGAGAATAGCCAAACGATACCGTTGGCAAGACCAAGACCGCACCAGGCACCAATCGGAGCGAGCACAAACAGGTTGACGGGAATCACGATAGCAAGGGAGAGCGCCGGAACGACAACGAGCTTAAAAAGATCCGGCACGACTTTGTCGATTGCGCGATATACAAAAGACAAGCCAATGACGCCAAAGATAACCGGGAACACGGAATCGGCGTAGCTAAAAATCGGCACCGCAAAACCGAACAGCGCAAGGGGCGTCTCGCCCGTACCGACAGCGTTGACAATGGTCGGGTACATCAGCGATCCGGCAACACAAAGCGCAAGCGAACGGTTGACCCGGAACTTATCAGCTGTAGACATTGCCAGCAAAAACGGCAAGAAGTAGAACGGGATATCCGAAATCATATTGAATATCGCAAAGTCGCCGGCACCCGTGTCGATTCCAAAAGCCGCGATAGCAGCCAGGATGCCCTTTACGATGCCTCCCGCCACCAGTGCGGGAATGATAGCGGAGAAGATGCCGGTGATGATATCGAATACGCGAGCCGAACCTTTTTGGAGCTCAGGCTGCTCGGCGTCGGCGGAGACCTCGCCACCCATCCTGTCACCTAGCATGGGCTCCAATTCGTCATATACCGACCCCACGCTGGCGCCGATGATAACCTGCCACTGCCCGTCTTTAACCTGCGCGCCCAAGGCGCCGTCAAGCGTCTTAAGGGCCTCCAGATCTGCCTTGCTATCGTCCTTCAGGTTGAATCTGAGCCTTGTAATGCAGTGCGTTGCCATAACAACGTTATCGGCGCCGCCCACGAGCTCGAGGACACGAGCGGCCAGTTCCTTCTTGTCTGCCACGACAATCACTCCTACCCAAGATCCTCGCCATTAGTGGCGATACATTTCTGATACCAATAGAAAGAGTCTTTACGCGAGCGCTCCGCAGTGCCGTTGCCGCAATTATCCAGATCGACATAGATAAGCCCGTAGCGCTTGTCCATCGTAAGAGGACCGCAGGCAACAAGGTCAATGAATCCCCAGATCATGTATCCGCGCACGTCAACGCCATCGATCACTGCTTCCTTAAGGCACTTTATGTGCTGGCGCAAATAATCGATTCGATACTCGTCGTGGATGCTGCCATCCTCCTCGACTACATCAGATGTACCGAGGCCGTTCTCGGCGATATACAGGGGCAGCCCATAGCGGTCATACATCTGGTTAAGGGTAACCCTCAGGCCAATGGGATCGAGCTGCCAGCCCCACTCACTCGTCTCAAGATAAGGGTTCTTGTTTGCCATGACCAGATTTCCCGCAGTCTTCTCCCATCCCTGATCGCAGGTGGATACCTGGGAAAAGTAGTACGAGAAGGCCAGGAAGTCGACCGTGTTGCGAGCGATGAGCTCTTCATCGCCCGGCTCCATTTGAATCTCGATATCGCACGCGTCGAAATAGCGATTCATATAAGCGGGGTATTTTCCACGAGCCATCACGTCCGTATAGAACCAGTTGGAATACTGGTCGTCGTGAATAGCCTGCATGTTATCTTCGGGACGGCAGGTGGCGGGATACGTACAGAATCGAGCGATCATGCCGCCAACGGGAGTATCGGGCGAAAGACGATGGACAATCTCGACGGCACGCGCATTGGCAACGAACTCGTGGTGCAGGCACTGGAAGATGGCTCGATCGAAGTTCTCCCCCTCTTCGTCTTTGACCAGACAGACCCCGTCCCAAGGCGAAAAACGCGCTGCATTGAACTCGTTAAAAGGCAGCCAGAAATCGACCAGATCGCCCAATTCCGTAACGATTGTCTCGACATAGCGGGCGAAGAAATCAATCGTCTTGCGATTCTTCCATCCCCCATATGTGGTGACAAGATTTACCGGGATGTCATAGTGGAGCATGGTGACGAAGGTTTTAATGCCGTGCTTTTTGCACTCACCCAGCATGCTTCGATACCACTCGATGCCTTCGCGGTTAGGCTCAAGATCATCTCCGTTAGGATAGATTCGGCTCCAGCAAATAGAGGTGCGGAACAGCTTGAGGCCCATCTCCGCAAAAAGCGCGATGTCCTCACGGTAGTGATGATAGAAGTCGTTACCGCGCCTAAACGGGTAGAACTCAACACCATCATCTGCGAGAGCGTTCATTAGTTCGTCATGGCAGAAGGGGTTGTTTTGATGCTTGTCCTCAATCTGGTCATGAGTCCAGGTACCATCCAGCCATCGACAATCCTGCGTCGACTTTCCCTTTCCGCCCTCATTCCAGGCACCATCGGCCTGCGAGCACGATATGGCTCCGCCCCATAAAAAGTCGGAGTCAAACCCATGTTTTAACTTACTCATTTGCCCTCCTTGATCGGATGCTCCAGCGGATAACCCAATACTAGGAAGAACAAGATGCATAAGATATCGCACAGAAAGCGTGGGTTTATAACATTTTTTTAGCTATAATACCGTTTAAGGCATCGATTCTACCGTTCACCCCTGGAGCACCCCATGGATTCGAATCTCAAACAGCTGCTCTATACGCATACCGAGACCGAAGAGTGGCATCGCACACATCCGGGAGAGCTCAGCCCGCGATATAACAGGGTGGAAACCACAACCATTAACGGCGAAGAGGTCTATCTGTTTGATTGGAAAGAAACTCTCGACGAAAACCCCGTGGGTCTTATCAAGGAGTCGCGCTTTACCGATATTCCTCCTCATATCAATCGGGATATGGAGCTTAACTACGTGTACGACGGCGTCTGCACGTTTATCGTCAACGGACGGCGACTACTCCTTAAAAAGGGCGACGTGCTCATTTGCAACACCGGCGTAGTCAGAAGCGTTCCATACGTTAAGGGCGAGCATGATATCGTCATTTCGATCGTCTTCAAAAAAGAAATGTTCGATTCGTTGTTCCTGAGCCAGCTACCCGGCGCGTCACCATTAACGAATCTTCTATTTGATTTTGTGTCCAAAAACCGCGAGGCCCGAAAATATCTCATTCTTCCAGAGGAATACGCCCGACATGCGCGACGCCTCATCGAGATGCTCTTTATCGAATATCACTTTAAAGATGCCTATTCCAATGAACTCATGAGGCACCTCGCCGTCAGCCTATTCCTTGTTCTCATTCGAGGACTGTACCGACGCTCCGCAACTGATAACCAGGCGATCATGTCGGACGAACGCATCGTGTCGATTCTGAATCATATTGAGCGAAGCTACGGCGACTGCACACTCGAAAGCATTGCGAGCGATACGGGTTATAGCACCAGCTATCTCAGCAGCTTGATCAAGCAAAAAACCGGCAAAACGTTTTCGCAAATCAAGCTCA
Source organism: uncultured Collinsella sp. (assembly GCA_902489965.1). Lineage (GTDB taxonomy): Bacteria > Actinomycetota > Coriobacteriia > Coriobacteriales > Coriobacteriaceae > Collinsella. The sequence continues at coordinate 28,520 of CABUCA010000014.1, read as the reverse complement.
ACCAGCAGCTCACAGAGGCGGCATATCTTCTCAATAACACCGAGCGCAGCGTGCAGTATGTAGCCCGAAAAGTCGGCATCTCCAACATGTCATTCTTTTACTCAAAATTCAAAGAAGCATTCGGCGAAACGCCAGGTGCGTTCAAGACGCATCGGCCTAATTAAAGGCGTTATTACTCAGACCGATCAGCTTCGCGCGACACGGGAATGCACAATCGAAGCAGCGAGTGCATCGCCTCTACCAGCACAAAGCCGGCGATGCCAACCGTGACCACAACGTCGAACGGCGTGTTCACAAACCAGAGCAACGTCATGAGATACGACCCGGCATTAAAGGCAAAGTGCAGCAAGATCGTGTAGCGGAGCTTTCCGGTCGTCACGAGCACCCAACCAAAGATGAGGCCGGCGGCGCCGGCGTAGCAGCCCTGCACCCAGTTCATATGCATAAAGCCAAAGATGGCCGCCTGCAGCACAATCGCCGCGGCGATACCCCACGTGCTTGGGGCCGCCCAGGGCACCATGGCGCCGCCTTGCGCGCTCGCACGACGCCGGCGCTTCCAAAGTGGGCGGCACTGTGGATTAAACGCTCGGAGCGAAAACTCAAAAATAATGCCGCGCACCAGCAGCTCTTCACAAAATGGGGCACCGAGCACCGTAGTCAGGACGGCGAGATAGCTGGTGTCACCCATGCCTGTTTCCTCGACAAGCTCGCTGTAGTCGGCCGCAGCATCGGGCAGCAGCGACAGCACGGCGTCGGTCACGTAGCCAACGACCACCTGCAGGGCCAGGCCAATCACGATAACGCAGGCAATACGTTTCCACGCCCCACGCGCTCCCCCGCCGAGCGGATGTGCGCTTTGCCGGCGTGCCATAAACGAACGCGGCCACAGATAACGCCACCACAGCAGCGCCATCAAAAACGATGCCGTCTGCGCGACGGCCTGAAGCAATTGAATGTCGAGGTCATCGATCGAAAAACTCATGAACACCGATGCGACGCCAAGGGCGGAGAACAAAACGACGCTCAGGGCAATATCGGCAGCGACGACGCCAAAACAGGCAAGCGCCCAAATCATCGCATTGAGCATGCCAACCTCCTCCCGACGACTAGTCATTGGGGACGTTCTTCAACGACTAGCTGTTGGGGGCACTCTTTGCCAAAGGCCCCGTTGGGCGAGATGTCAAACGGAAAGGTGCCGCAGCGATTGAACGCGGCGATAAACATGCGGATGGCGTTGGACGGCGTGGTGCCCACGAGCTGGGTTGCCGCCGCGAAGGCTGCCTTCTCCTCGGGCAAGACCTTCGCGACTACGGGGGTCATGTGTTCTGCCATGGCGCTTCCTTTTTGAAACGACGGTGGTGCGGATAGATGTGGGCCACGCGGCTGGGCGACGGGCTGTGAAGGCAACCCGATTGACCCGCATCTGGAGTTTGTTTCTGCGGCGTTGGTATTACTTGGTATTCCTAAGTATTACCCCGCAGATAGAATACCACACCAGACCCCATGGGGACGGAGGAAAACGAATCATTCTGTTGCTGAGTTAGTTTTTAGAGCGTGATGATGTCCGAGATATCGAGGGCCTGAGCGTCGGCGGCGTCGTGCGTGGCAAGCAAGAGCGTGCGGCCGTCGAGCAGGTCGAGCACGACCTTGGTCGTCGCATCGCGCGCGGCGGCATCCAGGCCGGTAAAGGGCTCGTCAAGAATCACCGCGCCGCCCGGGCACAGCAGGGCTCGAGCGATCTCGACGCGACGGCGCTGCCCGCCCGAAAGCTCGGCCACGCGAGCATCCACATCGACTCCCGGCACCAGCAGGCGCAGCAATGCCGCGGCGCTCGAAGCATCCACGCGCGCATCGGCGCACACCAGCACGTTATCCAGCGCCGAGGCGGACTCGGCCAAGCGTGCATCCTGAAACACCATCGAGCACGGCGCGGACTCCCCCGCCGCTAGCGCAAGCAGCGTCGACTTGCCCGCACCCGAAGCACCCATCACACAGATACGCCCGCCCGCGGGCACGTTGAGCGCCAGACCGTCCAGTGCCGGAGCCCACGGCGCACGATCGCCCACGGCAAGCGCAAGCTCCGCTGCAGTGCCATCGCTCGCAGCCCCCGCACGCCCGCGCAGTCCATGCCCATGCGCCCGCACGGCCGCGCGCCACGCCACGGGTCCCGAAACCCGCAGCAGCCACACCAGCACGCGCTCACACGCCCACGAGGCGGCAACGACCAGCACGGTCCACGCCAGCAAATCAGCCGTCTCAATCAAAAGCTTTGCCTGATAGATGCGCTCACCCACGGTGCCCACCGCCATGCCGATCAGCTCGGCTGCCACGCCGGCCTTCCAGCTCATGCCGATCACGGCGCGGGCGCACGAAAGCACAAACGGCAGGACTTCGCGCCAGGTATGGGCGCAAAACAGGCGCCAGCCGCGCACGCCATGCAGACGGAACATCTGCTCCAGCGGTTTATTCACCCGTGCCAAGCCCTCGGCCAGCGAAAAATACACGCCCGGCAGCGCCATCAAAAAGACAGCGGCGATGCTCACGCGCGCCGATCCCAACCAAATAAGCAGCAGGACCACCACGCAGGCGACCGGCGTCGCCTTTACAAACGACAGCGCCGGAGCCACCAAGTGCGCGAACGCCCGCGACCGTGATGAAATCCCGGCAAGCACGCCACCACACACCGCGGCAAGCGCCAGCCCGCCCAGTATCCGCGCGCCCGAGCCCGCCAAAATCGCCCAGGTACCGCCATCGCACACCAGGCGCAGCAGCGCCAGGGCAACAGCACCCGGACCCGGCAAAATCAGCGGCTGTGCCACCAGCGCCGCCGCGAAGACCCACACGGCAAGCCAAAAGGCGGCGACGGCACCTGCTGCCGCCACCGCCTTCATACGCTCTGTCATTTGTCGAGCAAACACACGCACGGGCTACTCCATGTAGTAGAAATCGTCAGCCGGAAGTTTACCACCCACGGCGCTCGCGTCCGCGTCGGCCAGCACCTGCAGATACCCACTAAGTGCCGCCTTCATATCCTTGCCCGTCTGGCACACAAGCATGCACCCGGGAATCGCCCTCTCGGCAATCTTGGCGTTGTCCACGATGCCGGCATCGACCACGGCCTGCGCCCAGTCTGCCGGCGCCGCATTGACAGCCTTAACGCTCGCCGCATGGCAGCTCAAGAACTCCGCCACAGCCTCGGGATGTTCCTCGGCAAACGCGCGGCGCACCACGGTCACGCCCGTCAGCAGGCGCGAACCCGTGTCACCTGCCAACTCGTCCCACACATCGGTCAGGCTTACCGGAGTCGACAGCCTGCCTTCGCTCTTGGCGATGGCAGCGGTCTTGAACGGCTCCGGCAGCACGCCCACGGCGGACGGGTCGGCAAGCAGGGCCGACAGCACCTCGGTGGGCTCGCTCTTAAACTCGAGCGTCACCTGGCCGGTCAGGCCTGCGCGCTCCAGCAGGTAGTTCATGACGTACTCCGGCGTGGTGCCCTTGCCCGTCATATAGACGGTATGGCCCGCCAGATCGCCAAACGAGGCCACACTCGCGTCGCCCGTCACAACGTTCAGCACGCCCAGCGTGTTGATGTCGATGACCTGCACCGCGCCCTCGGTCTTGTTGTAGAGTACGCTCGCCACGTTGGCGGGCACCAGGGCAATGTCGATATCGCCCTGAATGACCTTGGGCACAATCTCGTCGGCGGCGGTGTTGATCGCAAAGTCGAACTCATTGTCTGTCTCGCCATCGGCTGCCTGGTCCATAAACTGCACCAGACCGATCGACGTCGGACCCTTGAGCGAGGCGACGTGCACCTCGACCGGCTCTGCGGCAGCACCGGCGCCGTCCGTGGCAACCGAGCCCGCGGCGGACCCGGCACCGGCAGCCCCGCCGCCACAGCCCGCGAGCGCAAGTGACAGGGCGCCCGCGGCGAGCGCCGAGGCAAACCCCCGGCGCGACATCTCAACATCAAACGCGCGCATCGCTAGCATGTCCCCTCGTTAGGCATCGACCAGGCATGATGGTCGGTATGCAGCAACTCCTCGGCCAGCGGCGAGAGCGGCGCGCCCAAAAACTCGCGGTAGCACGCCTGGACATCGGGATTCTCGTGCGAGAAACGAATGTCCGCCTTCGCATCCAGGCTCCACAGCACCTGGCCACGCTCAGCCGCCAGCTCGCAGCCGTCGTGGATGGGCTGACCGCCGCCACCGACGCAGCCGCCCGGGCACGCCATGACCTCAACAAAGTCATATCTCACACGGCCGTCGCGAATCGCGTCGAGCAGACGGGCGGCGTTGCCCAGCCCGTGCGCCACGGCGACGCGCACCTTGGTACCGTCGATATCGGCCACGGCCTCCTTCCAGCCCTCGAGTCCGCGCACGTCAGTGAAGAAGTCGGCATCCGGGTTCTTGCCCGTCACCAGGTAATATGCCGAGCGCACGGCGGCCTCCATCACGCCGCCCGTGGCGCCAAAGATCACACCCGCGCCCGTGCCAAAGCCCAACGGCGTATCGAGCGGCTCCTCGACCAGCGTGTCAACGCTCACGTGGCTCGCGCGGACCATGCGCACCATCTCGCGCACCGTCAGCGCAACGTCCACATCGGGCGTGCCGCCCTCGCCCACCATGCTCGGCAGCGCACACTCGGCCTTCTTGGCCGTGCACGGCATCACGGACACCACAAACAGGCGCTCGGGCTCCACGCCCAGCACCTTGGCGTAGTAGGTCTTGGCGATGGCGCCGAACATCTGCTGCGGCGACTTGGACGTGGACAGGCTGTCGACAAACTCGGGGTAACGCGCCTTCACAAAGCGTACCCAGCCCGGGCAGCAGCTCGTGAACATGGGCCAGCTGCGGCTGTCGCCCTCGCCCTTGGCGGCCTCGCCCAGGCGCTTGAGCAGCTCGGAGCCCTCTTCCATAATGGTGAGGTCGGCCGAGAAATCGGTATCGAACACGTACTCAAAGCCAACGCGGCGCAGCGCGCAAGCCAAGCGCTCAACGGTAGCCTCCTCGCGAGATATGCCGAGCTCCTCGCCCCAGGCGCTGCGCACGGCCGGCGCAATCTGCACCAGCACGATCTTGTCGGGATCGGCGAGAGCATCGAACACGGTCTCGGTATCGTCGCGCTCGCGCAGTGCGCCCGTCGGGCAATGCGTTATGCACTGGCCGCACGCGACGCAATCGGTCTTGCCGATCGGCGCGCGCCCGCGGGTACCCACGGCGGTATGCGTGGCGCGGTTGGTCAGGTCCCAAATCCCTAGCCCCTGCACGCTCTCGCACACCTTGATACAGCGCATGCATTTAATGCACTTGTCGTTTTCGCGGATGATGGGAAAATCGAAATCCCAGCCCTCGCCCGCCAAATGCCTTTGATACGGCAGATAAAAAATACCCAGGTCGTTGGCGATGGTCTGTAGGTTGCAGTTGCCGCTGCGCACGCAGCTCGTGCACTGCGAATCGTGCTGGGACAGCAGCAGCTGCACGTTGGTGCGACGGGCCTCGCGAGCCTTGGGGCTGTTGGTGTGGACCACCATGCCGTCGAGCACGTAGTTGTTGCAGGCGGCAACCAGCTGATCGCAGCCCTCGACTTCGACCACGCACGCGCGGCAGCCGCCGATCTCGTTTAGATCGCGCAGGTAGCACAGGGTGGGAATCTGGATACCGACGGACTTGGCCGCGTCCAGGATCGTGGTGTGCTCGGGTACCACGACCTCGCAATTATCGATAGTGAGCTTGACCATATTGAGTGCTCCGCTTTCGGTGTTGTCGCTGACAGTGGGGTTGTTGAGCTCTACCATTCCAGGCTCCTCCCTCCGCGGAACGCGCCAAAGCCAAAGTGGTCGCAACGCAGGCAGCGGCTTGCCTCCTGGCGCGCCTCCTCCTCGGTAAGGCCCTGCTCGACCAGATTCCAATCGTGAATACGCTCGCCGGCCTCGCGCTCGCCCAGCTCGCAGCGGCCGCACTCGTGCTTGCCCTTAAACTGGACGGTCGGCAGCTCCACGTCGAGCTTGATCTTATGGTCGAAGCCCAGATAGCGGTCGATGTTTGCCGAAGCCACGCGGCCGGCATTGATGGCGCGGATGACGGTAGCGGGGCCGGTCTGGCAGTCGCCGCCGCTAAAGAGGCCATCGAAGTTGGGCACGGCGCCATCCGAATCGGTGACGACGCAGCCCCACTTGCAGGCAATGCCCATCTCCTCAAACGGCTTGGAATCGATGTCCTGGCCAATGGCCACAAACACGCGCTCGCAGGGGATGACGTGCTCGGGCGTGGCGGCGGCACGCGGAGCCGGACGACCGCGGCGGGGCTCGCCGATAATCTGCGGTTGCACGCGCAGGCCGCTCACGCGACCATCTTCGCCCGTCTCGATGGCGAGCGGCGCCGTGAGCTCCAGAACCTCGCAACCCTCGGCCTGGGCGCCGGCAATCTCGGCGTCCTGGGCCGTCATATCGCAGATGCGACGGCGGTAGACGATGCTCACCTTTTCGGCACCGCAGCGCACGGCAGAGCGTGCCACGTCCATGGCAACGTTGCCGCCGCCGATGACGCACACGCGCTGGCCGCTTAGGTCGGGCAGCTCGTCATCACCGATGGCACGCAGCATCTTGACGGCCGATTCCACGCCGGGCGCCTCTTCGCCCGGAAGGCCGAGCTTCTTGTCGCTGTGGGCACCGATGGCTAGGTAGACGGCATCGAACTCGTCGCGTAGACGGGCGAGCTCCTCGCCGTTCACGGAGTGGTCGAGTTCCACATCGATGCCGGCGCTCATGATCCAGTCGATCTCGGCCTGCAGGCGCTCGCGTGGCAGACGATAGCTGGGGATGCCGTAGCGCAGCATGCCGCCCAAGTGGTGGCGCTGCTCAAAGATGGTCACCTTGTGGCCCATCACGGCCAGGTAGTAAGCACAGGAAAGACCAGCCGGGCCGCCGCCGATCACGGCGACGCGCTTACCGGTGTTGTCCACTACATGCGGTTTGTGGTCGTTGAGGTCGCTGTGCTCAACGGCAAAACGCTTGAGGGCGAGGATGTTCATGGGATCGTCGACCATGCCGCGGCGGCAGTGCATCTCGCAGGGATGCTCGCACACCAGGCCGCAGACGAGCGGCAGCGGGTTGTTCTTGCGGATGACCTTGACGGCGTCGGCATAACGGCCTGCCTCGACGAGCGAGATGTAACCAGGAATGTCGACGTGCGCCGGGCAGCCCGAGACACACGGGACGCGAGCCTCGCGGTCAAAGCCGCAGGAGTGCTCGCGGATGTGGTGCTCAAAATCGTCGCGGAAGCCGCGAATGGCCGTGAGTGCCATGGCGCCAGCTTCGTAGCCGATGGCGCAGTCGCTCGAAAGGTAGATGGTGCGGGCCGTGCGCTCAATCAAGTTGAGCGTGGACTCGTCGGCGCGGCCCACGAGCACATCGGCGAGCAGGTCGCTCAGCGCGCTTAGGCCCACGCGGCAGGGCGTGCACTTGCCGCAGCTCTGGGTGGAGCACAGGTTGACGAGCGCCGCCGTAAACTCGACGGGGCACGGGGCGAGTGAACTCACCGCCAGACGACGTCCGAGTGCATCGTGCAGGTCGTCCATGACGGCCTGAGCGTGGCTGCGTTCCATTACGTGCAGTCGAGCCATAAGATCCCCTCTCACATGGCAGCCCGGAGGCGAGGCCGGGCGAAATTGCTACACGCACAACACTGACCTAAAAAGTTGTTAGGTCTCCACATAGTTCGGCAGGCGGTATAAAATGTCACCCTCAGCGGTGAAAAAGAACATTACCGCAGATAAATGCCATATTTGATAAAACGCGTTACCAAACGACAATGCCCCGCCCACGCAATCACGTGGGCGGGGCATTGCTTCAGGCATGCGGCCAGCGACCCTGTTGCTTTTACTTAAGCTCGGGCCAGTAACCCTTGTTGGCCTCGATCATGTCGTCGAGAACCTCCTTGGCGACCTTCATCGACGGCACGGTCTTGTTGAGCGTAAAGGCCTTAAGCGCCTTCTCGTACGAACCCTCGATCGTAGCCTCGACAATGAGCTTCTCGGAGTTCAGCTGCTGCATCATGAGGCCCTGCTGGAACAGCGGAATGTTGTCGCGGCTGATGACCTCGGGGCCGTTCTTGCCAATGTAGGCAGGCAGCTCGACCATAGCGTCGTAGGGCATGTTGGGGATGGCGCCCTTGTTCTCGCAAATGACCAGGAAGCGCTGCTTGGTGTCGTTCTTCAGAGCGATAGCCAGATCGGCAATCCAGTCGCCGTGGCTGCCCGCATAGAACGTGCTCTCGTCGATCTCGCCCGTCTTCTCGTAATGGTCGATACCATCAAAGAGGTTCTTCTCACGCGTCTCCTCAACCTCGTTAGCACGGGTGCGCTCGGGGTTGGAGTGCTCGACGAACTCCTTCTGCTGCAGGTAGTAGTTCAGATACGTGTTGGGCAGGTACTCCGGGAAGCACTCCATGATCTCGTACTCGCCCTTCCAGACGTAGTACCAGCTGCCCTTGGTGTGGCGGTTCTGCTCGGGGTGCTCGTCGACGGCCTCCTCGGGCTTCTTTGCCATGAGCGAGCCCATGCCCTTGAGGTAAGAGTCGGGCAGCAGAATCTCATGCTCCTTGATGTACTCGCGCAGCTGCGGGAGCACCTCCTCGCCCTTGTGGCGGATCGAGGTGAACCAACCAAAGTGGTTGAGGCCAAAGTAATCGTACTCGACATCCTTCTTGTCGATATCGAGCGCGGCGCAAACCACGTCGATGATCGCGATCGGCATGTCGCAGATGTTGATGATACGAGCGTTGGGACGCAGCACGCGGCAGCCCTCGGAGACGATAGCGGCAGGGTTGGAGTAGTTGAGAATCCAGTAGTCCTTCTTGGCGTACTTCTCAACGTCATCGATCAGCTCGACCATGGGGAAGATGGTGCGCATGCCGTAGGCAAGGCCGCCGCAACCGCAAGTCTCCTGACCCACGCAGCCGTGACGCAGCGGAATCTTCTCGTCCTGTTCGCGCATGGCGTAGCCGCCCACGCGCATCTGGGCAAACACGAAGCTCGCGTCGGTAAAAGCCGTCTTTTTGTCGGTGGTCACCGTGAGCTTGATGTCCAGGCCGAGGTCCTCGTGCAAAATCCAGTCCACGAGCACGCCGATCTTGCGCTGGCGCTCCTCGTTGATGTCGTACAGACGAATCTCGTCAACGTCGAGCTCGTCCTTGCGCAGGGCGATGGACTTGACGATGCCGGGGGTAAAGGTGGATCCGCCACCACACAGAGTAATGATCATTGTTTACTGCTCCTTCTCAATTGCGTTTTCGACCTTGTCGCGCATCTCGGCGACCTTCATGCCAAAGATGATCTGGATATTATTGCCGTTGCGGTTGATGCCGCTGTTGGGCACGTGGTTGATGAGGTCCTCATTGATGAGGTCCGGGTTCTTAACGTTCACGCGGAGACGCGTAAAGCAGTTCTCGAGCTCCTCGATGTTGTCCTTGCCACCAAGACCTGCGACCAGGTCGGCAATACCTGCATCGACGCCCTCTGCGGGAGCCGCGGCAACAGCGCCCTGCTTCACCGCGACAGACGCGGCGGCCTCGCCCTCGGCAACGGACTCGGCAAGCTCGGACTCTTCCTCGCGACCAGGCGTGTGGAGGTTGAGCTTCTTGATAAGGAAGGTGAAGAGGAAGAAGTACAGAGCGGCGTTGACGACTCCAAGCACCAGCATAACCGGCCAGTTGGTCTTATCGACACCGAGGACCAGGTTGGAAACCACGATGTTGATGATGCCGCCTGCAGTCGAAGCGGGCACGGAGAGGACCTTGAGCAGGACCAGGAAGATGCCGGAAAGAACCGAGTGAACGACAAAGAGCACGGGAGCGGCAAAGACAAAGAGGAAGTCCATGGGCTCGGTCACGCAGGAGAGCACGGCGGTGATGATCAGCGGGATAATAACGGCCTTGGTCTTATCCTTGTTCCCCTTGTAAGCGGTGACGATAAAGGCGAGACCGATACCGATGTAGGGCCACAGGTTGTTGAAGGTGTAGCTGTTGAAATACGTACTATCGGAGAAGGGCTGACCCGTCATTGCCATCTCGGCAACACGGATGGGATAGGCGCCGGCAATAACCTGATCACCCAGCGTCAGGGTGCCACCCACATCGGAGAACTGGAACGGGGTGTAGATGAGGTGGTGCAGACCGGTGGGAACGAGCAGCTTGTTGAGCATGCCGTAGATAAACAGACCGATGTTGCCCGACTCCTTAATGATGCCGGCAACGGAGGAGATGGCACCCTGAACCGGAGGCCAAACGATGCAGAAGCCAGCGCCCATGATCCAGGAAATGATGATCATAATCAGGAACGGGAAGCGGACGCCCGAGAACATCGAAAGGGCAATGGGGAACTGCTTGTTCGAGTACTTGTTGAACACGGCACCGGTGATGCAACCAAGGATGATGCCGCCGAACACGCCGGTATCGAGCACCTGAATGCCCATAACGGTGGCCTGGCCGGTTCCGGTAAGACCGAGCATGCCGCTCGCATCGGCAAGAGAGCCGGTGGCGTTGAGCACGATGTTGTTAGCCTGCAGGAACAGGAAGAACGACATCAGGGCAATCAGCGAAGCATGGCCCTTGTTCTTCTTTGCCATGGCGCCGGCGATGCCCACGCAGAACAGAATCGAGAGGTTGTTGATGATAAACATCAGCGACTGATAGACAACGGCGCCCACAAGCTGGAACGGACCGGAGCCCAGTACGGGGACCAAAGCGCAGATGGTCTTGTTGGTCAGAATGATGCCCACGATGAGCAGGATGCCGGCAACCGAGAGATACATCATCGGCTGAACGATCGACTTCGCGAACACCTCCAACGGCGCTTTGAAATTGAACTTCTTTTTTGCGGTCATAGCGGTACTCCCCTTCCTTTTCCGCAAATTAAGACAGATGTGCCCTGGACAAGACCGCGAGCCTTGCCTTATATCAATCGATGTGTGGGCACGTTATGCCTAGAGACCAGGTTCTCCAAGCAGGTTAACAATGTGATATGCGAGATAACTCTTCTCAGCATCGGTAACGACAACGTTATAGGTAGACGACAAGTGGGCGGCTATGGCGTCCGCGCACGAGAATGCGCACGGATACGCCGTTTCATCGATTCGGAACAGCGCGTCTCCGTTGATTTGCCCTGCCGTAGGATCGAGCGCTCGCTGTGCGAAAAACTGCAGGTGACGAACGAAACGTTCGTAAGGCAGCGAGGTGTCATCGAGGGTCGTAGCATAGCGCTTGGAAACAATCGCGAGCACGTCGCGAACAAGCTGGACCGAGATGATTAGACGGTCAGAGCGCTGCGGCATGGTGGCGTTGACGATATGCAAGGTAATGAAACCCTGCTCCTCCTCGCTCATCTCAATGCCCAGATAGTCCTTAATAATCTGAAGGGCACGGCCCGCAAGCGCGTACTCCTTGCGATAGAACTGCTGGATCTCGAGCAGCAGCGGGTTCTCGCAGGGAACGCCTTTGCGCTCGCGATCGAGGGCGAGGCTAATATGGTCTGCGAGAGCGATGAGGATCTTGTCATTGATATCGACATTGAGCTCTCGACGAAGCATCTGAACGATGTCCTCGGAAATCACGAGGTTGACGGTGGGGATGGACTCCAAAAGATGTGCCAAGCGGTCAATCGTACGCGAATCCTGAGAAGTTCCCTCCTGCAACGCGTAGGTCTTTTCGATCGACGCCTCGTCGATGGCATCGCCGGCATGACGGCCAAAGCAGAGGCCTCGACCGATGACGATGAGCTCGGAGCCATCGTCCGAAGTGACCATTGCGACGTTGTTGTTAAAAACTCGCTTGATAACCACGGTACCCACCATAAGAATTTACTCGGAAAGCCAGACGACAGGCTCTTTAACAGCAACAGGGCCGGAAGCATGCTCACGAAGAGTCGAGTTCTCCGAACGCTCGCACACGATAACGAAGACCGTGGGATCGAAGCCGGCAGCGCGAACCGCGTCGAAATCGACCTCGACGAGGGGCTGGCCCGCGTCGACATGGTCACCCTGGGCAACAAGCGCATGGAAGCCCTTGCCCTCAAGCTTAACAGTGTCGATTCCGATGTGCAGCATCACCTGAGCAGAGCTGTCGTCGGACATGATGCCCAGCGCGTGCTCAGTCGGAAACAGCGCCGCAACGGTACCGGAAACAGGAGCGCACACCGTTCCCTCTTGGGGAACCACGGCAACGCCATCGCCCACTGCACGACTGCTAAAAGCGGGGTCATTGGTATTTTCTAGATTAACAAGCTCGCCGGAAATAGGGGCGAGAATCTCGAACTCGGAAGTCGCAGTCGCCTGCTTGTCCGAGCCACCCATAAGGCGAGAAAAGAAACCCATGGTGGCATGTCCCTTCATAAATATAGCCCAACCAAAATCAAACGAATGCATCCATAGAGACACACCCGTTCAAAGACTTTGGTTAGGCCCACGTCCGAGGGACTCGGTAACCTTCCGCATTTCTTTTTACGGGAGCTATTGTAGACAAGCCCAAAGCCGGAACAACCATTATGACCGATGAACGGTATTTTTTTCTTCGATAAACGGTATCTATGCGGCACTTAGGGACGTTCCTTTTCTGCCGGCACCCAGGGACACTCCTTGCTCTGGTGCATTGGGGTCAGGTTACTTTGCACCAACTTGGTGCAGATTAACCTGACCCCAATGCACCAATCTCGCTTGCGTTAGATGAAGATCTCACATTCCCTGCGTTCGACGCAAGCCTTGCTCAGCATCTGGGTAACGGCGGCAAGTTTGTTAGGGTCAAGTTTGCGGGCATTCTGCGAGCATACGGAGACGCAACGCATGCAGGAGATGCACGCCTCGCCATCCACCTGCCTTGGATCGTCCTTGTCGATAGCTCGAACAGGGCACAACGCAGCGCAAGCACCGCAGGAGACGCAATCCTCCGTTGCATGGGGCACCATACTGTGGCCTCCAGCTTGCTTATAAGGACGATTGCCGGGAATAGAGGGCTCGGACGCAGCCCCGTCCAGTAGCTTTTGCCGGATCCGCTGCGCAAACTCTGAAAGTTGCGCCACATCCTGCGCATCCGGTCGCCCAGCAGCAAACTGACGAGCAACGGAATGCTCAGCAATGGCAGAAACCGCTGCAACCACCCTAAATCCGGCACGCTTCGCAACGTCTTCCAGCTCAATAAGCGTATCCTCAAACGCGCGGCCCCCGTAAACACAAACCAAAACAGCCCGAGCTCCGTTGCCACGCACCATTCCCAGTCGCTCAACCGCCACAGCTGGAACCCTGCCAGCATATGATGGGACGGAGATAACCGCAACGTCGCCCTTCGCCATCGAGACCCCGTGGAAATCCAACCCGCTATCGGTCAGATCGACAGTAACGATATTCCCATCCGGCGCCCCGGTCACAAGACCAGACACTTTCTCCGTTCCGCCCGTCGGACTAAACACAATTTCGAACATGCTCATCGAACATCCTCCCCTACGCTTGGTAACACACCAAGCCGCCGCATGCTTAGACAGAGTATACGGCGCGCGGGGACACCCCGGTTTAGCGCAAAGGGGTCAGGTTTGTTTCCACCAACCTGGTGCAGATTAACCTGACCCCTTTGCACCAAACTATGCTGTCTGCCTCATCGATTTGCATAATTTCCGTTACAGATTGCATATATTTACGTGATACCGCTGTGTTCTCCTGAGGTACCCCATCCCGGACCGTGCAAAAAACGGAGTATTCTGCAACGCGCTCGTGCCAACACCGCCGCGAGCGGGCAAAACTGTAGGGCGCTGCATCATTTTGGGTTCCGCTATAACGAGAATGACGCACCTTTGCACCGGAAAACAGAAAAGTCTGACTCAAAACGCTCGCTAGGGATATCCGAAGGCCACCGCTGGCGACGTCGAATCGTATGCAGGCAACTCGATCTGCAGAATACTCCAAAAAATGCACGGCGCACCCCATGGGACCCATTGCCGCATGGCTGAAAACGGGCCTTCAGCATCCTCCAGGTGCATTCCTGAGCAAATCACACCGGACCAACGGTCGGATGCGGCAAACAAAAGGGCCCCGAGCGTAGTTGCTCGGGGCCCTTAGTTCGCCTCGCTCTAGCGTGCGACGCGTATGTTACTTGCGCTTGCCGCCGCCGTCGCCGGGACGACGGGAGCTGCCGCCGCGCTTGCCGCCGCGGCTGTTGCCATAGCTGCCACGGTTATCGCGACCGCCGGCACGACCGCCACGGGAGCCAGCCTGGTTGCCGCCACGCCCGCCGCGGTAGCCGCCACGGCGCTCCTCGCGGGTATCGTCGTAGTTGCGCCAGTCATCGCGACGATCGCGGCTGGCACGCGGGTCGCGACGATCGCGCGACTCGTTAGAACGACCAGCGCCGCTGCGGCCGCCATTGCTGCGAGCACCCTCGCGACGCTCGCCGCCGCGGCTACCGCGCTCTTCAAAGCGTTTGCCGCCACGGGACTCACCGCCACGGGCACCTCGCTCACCGCGGCTCTCGCCGCCGCGACGCTCATCACGGCCACCGCGCTCGTCATCACGACCGGAACGACGGCGGTCGCCCGAACCGCGCTTGCCACCGCGCGAACCGCGGCCCTCGTCCTCGCGCTCAACACGACGACGACCGCCACGGTCCTCGTCCTCGCGACGGCGGCGATGTGCCTCGCCCTGGAACTGCTTGGCACGACGCTCGGCACGGTTACCGCGCGCAGGCTGCTCAGCGGCACCAGCACCAGCGCGCTCCTCGGCAGCCACCTCGCAAGCCACGCTCTCCACGGCCTCGTCCACGCGAGCCTGGACGCCCTCGCGCACGCGGGTTTTGCCGCTGCGCTTGGGACGGCTCGGACGCTCGCCATCGCCACGGCGCTCGTCGCGACCGCGGTTGGAACGACCAGCCACGTCGCCGTAATCGTCGCCGTTGCGCTTGCCGTCGCGACGCGCCTGCTCAAGCTTCTTCTTGCTCTTGGACTTGCCGCGCTTGGTCTTCTTCTTCACCTTAAAGGCCGCAGGGTCGCGCTCGGGATCAACCGCGGGCGGGTTGGGACCCACGTGCAGGTCGCCGGCCTCGTAGATGTCGGCGGTCTTGTCCATGAGCTTCTCGATCTCGTAGAACTCATCGACATCCTGCTCGGTCACAAACGTGATGGCCCAGCCCAGCTCGCCGGCACGACCCGTACGGCCAATACGGTGGATGTAGTCGGTCGGCTCGGCCGGCACGTCAAAGTTCACGACATAGCGCACGTCGCTGATGTCGATGCCGCGGGCGAGCACGTCGGTCGCCACCAGCACGTCGACGGTGCCGTCGCGGAAGGCCGAAAGGGCACGCTCGCGCTGGGCCTGGCTGCGGTTACCGTGAATCGCGGCAGCCTTGATGCCCTTACGCTCCAGACGACGGCAGCAACTGTCGGCGCGGTGCTTGGTGCGCATAAAGACGATGGTGCGCTCCGGGCCCTCCTTCTTGAGAAACTCGGGCAACAGGTTGTTCTTGGCCTCGATGGACACCGGGAACACAAACTGGTCGACGGTGTCGGCAGTCGACGTGGCGGGCGCGATCTCCACGCGGGCCGGGTCGCTCACCAGGTCAGTGATCTCGCCCACGGCCTCCTCGTCGAGCGTCGCCGAGAACAGCAGCGTCTGGCGCTCGGCCGGCGTCTCGCGCACAATGCGCCGGACGGCGGGCAAAAAGCCCATGTCGAGCATACGGTCGGCCTCGTCGAGCACCAGGACCTTAACCTCGTCCAGGTGGCAGGCGCCCTGCTCGATCAGATCGACCAGACGGCCCGGCGTTGCGACCAGGATGTCGCAGCCGTACTTAAGTGCCGCGGTCTGCGGCTTGTAGCTCACGCCGCCCACGACGGTCACGGCAACATGGCCGGTGACGTCGGCGATTTTGCTTGCGACCTCGTCGATCTGCTGGGCGAGCTCGCGCGTGGGGGTGATGACGAGCATCACGGGGCCGCGGCCGTTGCCCTCGGGCTTTTTAACACCGCGACGGCGGTTGCGGCCGCCGCGCTCGCGCACGGGTTTGGGAGGAGCGATGTGCTCCAGATTGTTCATGGTCGGCAGCAAAAAGGCAGCCGTCTTGCCGGTGCCGGTCTGAGCGGCGGCAAGCAGGTCACGGCCCTCGAGCACTACGGGGATCGAGCCGGCCTGCACGGGCGTGGGCGCCGTGTAGCCCAGGTTCTCGATAGCACGAAGCATCTCGTCGGAGAGGCCCAGCTCGTCAAAGGCGGGCAGGCTCTCGGTAGCGGACTCGACGGCCTGGGCGGCATTGGCCTCATCGGCGGCATCGAAGGCAGCCTGGGTCATGGCCTCGCGGGTCTCGTCCAGAATCTCGGCGTCGGTGACGTCAGATACAGAATTACGCATATGTTGTTGTTCCTTATCTGCACGCGCAATGGGCACGGCATGCGGCCGCGCGGGCGTGCTTGGTAGTGCGCTAATACATACAAAAACAGGTGCGCACAGAGGGGACGTTGCTCAGCACGCTGGCGATCGCTTTGGCAGCCCTATCACGCGCCGTCCAGACGCAGCAGCTCTAAGCGATGGAGCAGATTCGCCGCCGGTTAGTATACCCGCACTCCGTATGCCCCCACGTAAACCACAGATGACGAGGCGGACGGGGCGGGCCTGGCCGATTGTCTCAATCTGTAACAGATGCAGGGCAAAACCGGGTCCAAATGTTACAGAACAAGACAGAGGGGGATTTCCGTCCAGTCCAAACCAAATCTCTCAGGCTTCCTGCAATTTCGAACATGTGGCCTATAATGTTGCTTTGGTTACGCTATATATTGCGCAGCCATTTAATACGTCGCCCACCGGGGGCCATTAATTCCTATCGCCATATTGGCTAGGAAGCAATCAAAGGAGGTATCCGTGGCAGCAGAGACGCCTTGCTCGGTCCTCTATAACGATATTCGCTCGTTCGGCGGTCTTAAACATCTCGAGATCGCCCGAATGCTCATCAATGGAAACTCTTATCTCGGCAGTACCCTGCTCGAGAAATGCTCTTCCAACCGCTCGTATCTCACCCGTTACATCGTCCATCGCAAGCCTGACCAGTGCGCGCCCTCCATCTACAGCGACTTTACCGTCACCACGCTCAACCTTTCCTCGGCAATCTGCAGCAAGCTCGGCGGCGGCGAGTCCGCCTATCGGGCAATCGCCGAGCACTATCGCGGTCCGGCCGCCAACGAAATGATGTCGGCTCTCGCCAGCTACAAGCTGGACAGCCGCCTATATGCAAATGCCCTCAATCGCATCGACAACTTTGACGGCAATGCCGTGCGCGAGAAAAGCACGCTTTACCTTATGCTCTTTGTGGCAACGGGGGCGCTCGCCGATCCCGTTCAGGGCGTGGCCACCGTCGAGCGCTTTTGCGACAGCAAGACGGGCGAGCACTTTGGCACCACCGAAACTACCGTCGGACGTGGCTTTATGAGCAGCCTGGAGCAGCCGCGCACCGTCGCCCCCAACCTCGGTCTGCTCAGAACCCATGCCGACAACTGCGCCGACATGCAAATCCATCCCCTCACACGCGATCCGCGCGGCACCGTGATTGGTTCTTTGCCCAAAACCTCGCCCAGCATCACCGATGTGGGCGCCGACGCATCGCGCGAGCATCTTCGCATTTGGCTCGAGGGTGAGCACTGGTACGCCCAGGGCCTTGGATCGACCAACGGCACAGTGCTCGAATCGGGCGCGGGCGACGGCGATATTGTGATTGAGCCGCCGCGCGACCAACGCGAGCCCGGCAAAGTCTATCCCCCCGTGGAAATCGCCAACAGCGACAGGCTCCATCTGGGTCTCTACACGACATTCCTTGTCATTGTGGACTAGCACGGACGGCGATCGGAAGACGGTCGCCGTCCGTCTTTCGTCTTCTACCTTCTGCGTCGTAAACGACAATACTCAGCGGCATACGTGGGCAGTGCGGCTATCATGGTTCTTCACCGATATCCGCACTGCTCACGTATACGTGCGGCAACCCATGCCAGACAAAGGAACGCCATGGATACTACCGATAGCGCCTATGGCGACAAACTCATCCGTCTTGACACGTTCGACACCGCCGTGGCGGTCGACCCCAGCGCCGAGGACGAGGCCAAGCGTCGGTTTATGACGCTTATTCTCCAGACGGCCCACCGCAACAACGGCAACATCGGGCACGTGCTGCGCGCGACCAACACGAGCGGCGAGGTCTTTGCCGTCAAGCTACTCAAGGACAACGCCATCCTTTCCGGCCAAGCCCCCGACCGTTCCGCCGAGCAATCGGCAGCGCACCTGGCCAACACCGCCGCGCTGTTCGAGGAGTACCGTCATCTGTGTACCGTCTCGCACCTGCGCGGATTTCCACGCGTCTATGGCTACGGATCGTGCGAGGATGACCCGCTCATCCTCATGGAGTGGGTCGAGGGCACCTCACTCAAGCAGGCGCTACCTCTGCTTCCGCACGACGCCTCGGGCGGGCTGACCACCCAGATGGTCGCCGCCGTCGGAAACGCCGTGCTTCGTGCGCTCTTGATGACCCAAGGCCTCGTGAATCCGGTCGTCCATCGCGACCTGTCGCCTGCCAATATCATGTTCCGCACCACCAGCCGAACACTCGAGCAGCAGATTGCTGATTGTTCCTTTGACCCCTGCCTCATCGACATGGGCTCCGCGACCATGGCTCTCGGCGACGACACGATCACCCGGCGCGCCGACATCTGGCGCTTTGCCACGCCCGCATACGCCGCGCCCGAGATGCTCACGCAGGATATCGAAGGCATCGCGGCCCTTCGCCGTTCGCCGGCAATCGACGTCTATGCGCTTTCGAGCATTCTGTACCAGCTCTACGGCGGTCGCAAACCGTTTGACTTTGAGTCGACGGACGCCGCTGCAACCGGCTCGTTCTATCTCGTAAAGACCAAGACCAAGCCGGCACCGCTCGAGCCGCGCTGCGAGGGCGATGAAGCGCTCGTCCAAATCATCATGAAGGGTCTCTCAGTCGAGCAGTGCGATCGTCCCACCGAGCAGCAGATGCTCGAGGTGCTCTCGGCATACCTCACCGATGCCGAATCCGAGGGCCGCGAAGGCGCGGGCAGTGACGCCGCAATCGACATCGACTCCGGTACACACCTTAAGGTCGACGTCGCCGGCGAGCGCGCGCGAGAGATCCTGGAGCAGGCCCGGCACGATGCCATGACCCGCCGCCGCTTTATTATCGGTGGCGTTGTCGCAGCCGTTGCGGGGCTCGGCGTTATCGGGGCGGCAACCCATGGCTTCGGCATCCCCGACTACCTGGACGGCATCCGCGGTTCACTTGACGACTACACTTGGGATCAGCTGCAGGAGATTTCGCTCAAGATTAAGGCCACCGAGACCCGTAGCGAGGCACGCGAGATTGCCAGGCGCTATCATCTGCTCGATGCCAATGGGCATATCCCCTATCCGTGTACCAAGCGTGTCACGCTCACCAACGGGCTGCAGGTTGGCGCGCAGCTTGTGGGCATCCGCCACGATGAGCTTCTGGACGGGACGGGCAAGGCCGGACTGACGTTTATGTTCGATGCGGGTATTGCCGAGCGCAACGCTGCAGCTGAACCGCCGAGCGCCGGCTGGGCAGATTGCGAGCTGCGGAAATGGCTCAACGGCGACGGCCTTAAGCTGCTGCCCAACGAGTTGCGCGCACTCATTAAAGGGGTCAAGAAGGTCTCGAACAATGTGGGCGCCGCCAACAGCGCATCGTGCCTGAGCGAGTTGCCCGCAACCCTTTGGCTGCCCGCCATGGTCGAGCTGTGCGGTACGCAACCGTCCGATTCGTTTGCCGAGGACTATCACTACCTGGCAGACATCTACAACGGCGAGGGCAAGGAGTATCAGCTCTTCCGCGAGCTCAAGGTAAGTCCGTATACCACGAACGAGATGCTGGTTCGCCAGTGGAAGGGCAAGGACACCTGCTGGTGGGAGCGCACGGTGAGCCCCGACTCATCGGAGACCGAAGGCACGCTCTACATAAACCGTGTGGGCCACGACGGCGACGCCTTTACGTACGCAACGCCTGCGGACAAGCCAAACAAGCTAACCTGCGTGATCCCCGGGTTCTGCATCTAGGCGGCGGGCGTCTTGCCGCGACGGGACCCCTCCCCGGCAATTGTCTCGATCTGTAACAGTTAGAGGTCATTTTCCCTGCTAGATGTTACAGATTGAGATGATTGGTTGGGACGGCCACCGATTGAGCAGCCACCCTCATCTGTAATGAAAAGTCATACATTCCAACCATTACTGGACACCCCCAGGGGGTATGGGTGTATAGTATCAGCAGGTTAACAATTCCAACAGCGAACCACAGAAAGGAGAAGCCATGGCTCAAGATAAATTCGATGTGGGCGGCATGACGTGCGCCGCCTGCCAGGCGCACGTAGACCGCGCCGTGAGCAAGCTCGACGGCGTCCAAAGCGTCGCGGTCAATCTGCTCGCCGGCTCTATGCTGGTGGACTACGACCCCGCGCAGGTCACCCCCGACGACATCTGCACCGCCGTCGATCGCGCTGGCTACTCGGCCTCACCCGTCAGCACGGGCACCGACGCCGCCCAAAGCGGCAGTACGCAAGCCAGGTCCGGCGCCGCCCATATGGAGTCGCCCACCAAAAAACTGGAGGCCGCCGCCTCTGCCATGCGCACTCGTCTCATCGTCTCGATCGTATTCCTCATCCCACTGTTCTACATAGGCATGGGGCACATGCTTGGCTGGCCGCTGCCCGGCATTTTCACCGACCATACCCACAGTATGACGCTCGCCCTCACCGAGCTCGTCCTGCTTATCCCCATCGTCTATGTCAACGACGCGTACTTTATCAACGGGTTTAAATCGCTCGCGCACGGCGCGCCCACCATGGACGCCCTTATTGCCGTGGGCGCCACCGCTTCCGTCGCCTGGTCGTTCTATGCCATGTTTATCATGGCCGACCAGCTGGCCGCCGGGCAAATCCACGAGGCCATGATGACGAGCATGGGCAACCTGTATTTTGAGAGTGCGGGCACGATCCTGTCGCTCGTCACCGTGGGCAAATACCTCGAGACACGCAGCAAATCCAAGACCGGCGGCGCCATCGAGGCGCTCATCGACCTGGCACCCAAGAGCGCGACCGTCGTGGCAGAGGACGGCACCGAGACCACCGTCGACGTCGACAGCATCCTTCCCGGCCAGGTCCTGCGCGTACGCCCCGGAGAGTCCATCCCCGTCGATGGCGTGGTGCTCGAGGGCAGCTCGGCCGTGGACGAGAGCGCGCTCACCGGCGAGTCCATCCCCGTGGAAAAGACCGCCGGCGACACTGTCAACGCGGCCACGGTCAACCGCACGGGCTCGTTTACCTTCCGCGCCACGCGTGTGGGCGCCGACACGTCGCTCGCCAAGATTATCCAGCTCGTCGAGGACGCCAACGCCACCAAGGCGCCCATCGCCCGCATGGCCGACAAGGTCGCCGGCGTGTTCGTGCCCGTGGTGTTTGTAATCTCGGTCGTGACCTTTGTAGTGTGGATGGCACTGACCGGCAGCATGAACGAGGCGCTCACTTCCGCCGTGGCCGTGCTGGTGATCAGCTGCCCGTGCGCACTGGGTCTGGCCACGCCCGTCGCCATTATGGTGGGTACCGGCAAGGGCGCCGAGATGGGCATTCTGTTCAAGAGTGCCGAGGCGCTGGAGAATCTGCGCAGTGTGGGCACCGTGGTGCTCGACAAGACGGGCACGGTCACCCGCGGCAAGCCTGCCGTGACCGATATCGTAGTAGCCACGCGCGCTGACGGCTCGCCCGCCATGAGCGAAAAGTCGCTGCTCAAGCTGGCCGCCGCGTTGGAGCGCTCGAGCGAGCACCCGCTGGCCGAGGCGATTATGGCCGAGTGCGAGGCACGCGGAATTGTCGCGCGCATGGTCGAGGACTTTGCCGCCGTGCCCGGTCGTGGCGTAACGGCGCGCGAGGGGCAGAATGTCATCGCCGCCGGCAACGTACGCCTGATGAACGAGTTGGGCGTTACCGTGCCCGCGGGTCTTACCGAGCAATTTGCCGCCGAGGGCAAAACACCGCTGTTCTTTGCCAAGAACGGCGAGCTTACCGGCACCATTGCCGTGGCTGACGAGGTCAAGGAGACGAGCGCCGGGGCCATTTCCGTGCTCCGCTCGCTTGGCGTCGACGTGCGCATGCTCACCGGCGACAACCGCGTGACGGCCGAGGCTATCGCCCGCCGCGTGGGACTCACCAGCGAACAGGTCATCGCCGACGTCCTCCCCGCCGACAAAGAACGCCACGTGCACGAACTGCAGGATGCGGGCGGCAAGGTCGCCATGGTGGGCGACGGCATCAACGACTCCCCCGCCCTGGCGCGCGCCGACGTGGGCCTTGCGATCGGCACCGGCGCCGACATCGCCAAAGAAGGGGCAGATGTGGTGCTCATGCGCAGCGACCTCATGGATGTTGCGCGCGCCATCGAGCTTTCGCGCGCCACGATCCGCAACATCAAGCAGGACCTGTTCTGGGCGCTGTTCTACAACGGCATCGGCATTCCGCTGGCGGCGGGCGTGTTCTTCCCGCTCACCGGATGGCAGCTCTCGCCGATGTTTGGCGCCGCGGCCATGAGCCTGTCGAGTGTCTGCGTCGTAAGCAATGCGCTGCGCTTAAAATCCTTTAAGCCAAAAGTGGCAAAATAAGCTCACCATTAAGTCCATTTAGAACGGGTTTTCCAGGTGCCCGAGATTGACCTGAAAGAGGAGCGACGCGTACTTTGGTACGCGAGCGACGGCTTGAAGGTCAAGGTCGGGTGCCTGGGAAAGCCGACACAACAGGGAGGAATACCCATGCGATACACAATCAAGACTTCCGGCCTCATGTGCGGCCACTGCGACGCTACTGTCGAGACGGCACTGCTCAACGTTGCCGGCGTGACCGACGCCGACGCCGATCACGAGACCCAGACCGTCCAGGTTGAGTGCGCCGACACCGTAACCGCCGAGCAACTCGCCGCCGCTGTCGAGGCCGCGGGCGAGAAATTCCACGCCCTGTCTGTGACCGCCGCATAGCAGTCGCTGCCTACTGAATCCTCAGAAGTTGCGGTGAAATACGGACTGTTGTGCCGCCCTAGGCCTTTAAACGGTCCGTATTTCACCGCAACTGACGGGGACATCCGGAAGATCGACCAGAAACGAGGACTCGCCATGATGGCAGATCACAAATCGGTGACCCGCATGCTCAAGACGGCGCGTGGGCAGATCGACGGCATCCTGCGGATGGTCGAGGAGGACCGTTACTGCGTCGACATCTCCACGCAGCTCATGGCGACGCAGGCACTCATCGCGCGCATTAACGCCGATGTGCTCAAGGCCCATATCGAGGGCTGCGTCGCCTCGGCCATCGAATCGGGTGACGAGGAGCTCAAAGCCGCCAAGCTCGCCGAAATCGAACGCGTCGTCGACAAGCTCGCCAAGTAATTGGCGCATTGGGGTCAGGTTTCTTTGCACCACCTTGGCGCATGGGGGACAGGTACGTTTGCACCACCTTGGTGCAGATTAACCTGTCCCCCATGCACCAAATGGGGTATAAAGGCGTGCAGCATATCGAATGAGAGGCAGTTTGCATGGATAACTTTATGAAAGGTCGCAACGGCGCCGACGAACTCACCATCGTGCTCGGCTTTTTCGGCATCATCCTCGCGATGATCGGGTCGCTCGCACATTTCCAGTGGCTCAGCTGGATCGCCATCGCCGTCATCGTGATCGGCGTGCTGCGCGGCCTGTCCAAGAACGTCGACGCACGCCGCAAGGAGAACGAGGCCTTTGTCGCCGCGACCGCGAACGTCCCCGGCCTGGGCAAGTTCGTCGCCAGCCTGGGCGGCGGCGCTGCGGCGGCCAATGCCTCGCGCGCAGCCGGCACCAGCAAAGAGGACCTGGAGCGCGCCAAGCGCACGGCAAAGAAGATGTGGAAGGGCCGCAAGACCACGGCCTACCTCAAGTGTCCCAACTGCGGCCAGATGCTCTCCGTCCCCAAGGGCAAGGGCAAGATCCGCGTCACCTGCCCCAAGTGCCACGCCAAGATGGAAACCCGCTCCTAGCCACTGCGCGTGAGACAAATTAATCAGGTTTGTTTGTCCCAAATCTTAAGCATTTGTTCGATAAAAAGCCGAGGCCTCGTGTTGAGACCTCGGCTTTTTGCATGGGCGACAGCATTCGACGGAGCTGTCGCCCTCTGTCACGCCGGAGCCTACGCCACGCCGTCGCGGGCGAGTTCCTCGGCCAGTGCCTCGGCAGGCATGGCCATAATGGCATCGAGCTCGGCGTCAACCTCGGGGATGCGCTTCACCTTTAGCTTGCGCGCCAGGTTGCCGCGGCACACCACGTGCATCGGCTCGCGCAAGGCGCACAGGTCGTCCAGAGGATTCTCGCGCGTCACCAAAATGTCGGCCGCCTTGCCGCACTCGATCGTGCCGGTCTCGTCGCCCAGGCCCAGCAGCTCGGCATTGACCTGCGTGGCCGTGTGCAGCGCAAAGGCATTGCTCACGCCGACGTACTTGGCAAAGTACGCCACCTCGCGCCACATGTCGTACTGCGTCACGAACGGGCAGCTCGAGTCCGTGCCCAGGCCCACCTTGACGCCGGCATCCAGTGCGGCGCGGGCGCTCTCGATAATGCCCGAGCACACGATGTCACCGTTCTTCTTTTGCGTATCGGTCGAATGGGTCTTCTCCGGATCGAGCAGTACAAACGGCAACGCCGGACTGATCGTGCAGGTCACGCTCGGTGCGCGCCCCTCGAGCTGCGTACCCGCGGCGCCGCGATACAGGTCCAAGATCTCGGGCGTCATCGGAGCGCCATGCTCGATCGTGTCGACGCCGGCCTGAAGCGCGGCCTTTACGCCCTCAGTGCTCTCGACATGGGCCATAACCGGAAGGCCAACCTCGTGTGCCGCTTTGCACGCCGCCGCGGCGACATCGACCGGCATGCGCAGCACGCCAGGCTCTCCCACTTCGGTCGCATCGAACACGCCGCCCGTCACGAACAACTTGATGACGTCGGCACCGCGCGCATACAGGTCGCGTACCTGCTCGGCTGCCTCGGCGGGACTATTGGCTACCTGCGCGAACAAGCCTGCGCCATGACCGCCCGGCACCGTGACGCCCGTGCCCGGCGCGACAAGACGCGGACCCTGATACTTGCCGGCGTCGATGGCGTTGCGCACGGCGATGTCGGCAAACAGCGGATCGCCCGCACCACGCACCGTGGTCACGCCACTTGCCAGCTGTTGCTGGGCGCTGCCTTTGAGGATGTGGCGGACGATGGCGCGGCCCATGGGGTTGTCGAGCTTCTTCATGAGCGCGCCCGCATCGCCCGCCGAAACCGGCTTGCCCGAGCCGCACAGATGCACATGCATGTTGATGAGACCGGGCATGAGATACGCACCAGCCAGGTCAATGACCTCGGCACCCGCTGGTGCCTGCGCCACGGCACTCGGGCCGATCCAGGTGATGACGCCGCGTTCAACAGCCACGGCCATATCGGGCTGCGGCTCCATATGCTCCGAACCATCCAGAACGGTCGCATTGATAAACAACGTGGGACGATCGGCAGACGCCATATCGGACTCCTCCCCCTCAATTAACATGAACATTTGTTCATTATCACCTAGTCCAGTAGGGCTGCTGCAGACATATCGGCTAACGGAGAAAGGAGGGGAATATGAGGGAGGACGGGAGTCGATGCAGCCCTTCCCCAGCGGTGCCTACAAAACATCTCAATCTGTAACAGATAGACCGGTTTTCAGCCGCTAGATGTTACAGATCGAGACATTCGATCGAGGTCGCACTTGTTCATCTCAATCTGTAACAGTTACGGGCCCAAACAGCCCCAAGATGTTACAGATCGAGACAGACCCTCTCAGTGCCCGTACCACTGACGCCTCCATTCCTTAGCCAGATCAGCCCGCTGCGGAATACCCGCCAGCCTCATCTTCTCGACCAGCCTCACCGGATTCTTAAGCTCGTTAAACGTAAACCGAAGCACCTTATGCCCGAGCATTGTCAGATGGGATTCCCGCTGACGCTCCGCCACAAACGGATCGATCGGCTCCCGGCCCTCGCCGGTCTGCAGCGTATACTTTCCCTTTCCGTCGAGCTCGCCGATCACGCACGTTCCATCCTCGAGCTTCCAGAAATAGTCGACGCGGAACACGCGAGTCGGATCGAGCGGATCATGAAACTCCACCTGCAACTGCGGCACCGGAAAGCCGTACGCGATGAAGAACGCCCGGAAGCGCGACTCGCCGCCGTTTTCTGACAGCCCGTCCGCATGCGATGCAATCACCTGTGCCCTGCGATACCCACGCCGACCTTCGCAATCGGCGCGAAGTCGCTCGCACAACTCACCGCACGACGAACCCTTCGCCCGCAAAGCAGAATCGGCAATTGCCAGCCCATAGGAAAACGGTGCCCGTAGCAGGCAATCCTCCACCGTGCGCCAAAACGGCGTCACCCGCACACCGTCGACGCGCTCGAGTGCACCCGCCGCCTGCGGACGCAGCAACGTTTTCCCACTGCTCAACGCCGCAGAGCAGCCCGTCTTAACAAGAAATCGCGGCCCGAGCAAATCGTTCGGCACCTCCAAGCCCCACAAAAGCGCCGCGTCATAACCCCAAAACGCCCAATCGGGATGAAACTCCGCAAGCCCCTTAATAGTCCGCAGCGCTCGATCCACCGGCGTCAATGCATCCCAATCATGCTGAAAACAGAACAGATACGACTCGGGCTCCGCGATATCATCGGTCCCCACATGGCGCCGCAGCCACATGAGCTCGGCATTGTCGTGAGTTGCAAGCAGCGTACCTTGCTCCCCTGCCTCCGTGAGCCGCGCGAGCATCCTGTTTCGTGCCAATGTGTTACGAGTCGCATGTTTATGCTTGCAGACGGTACCGGACACCTTCATCACCACCACATCAGTCAAACGAGTCATTGTCTCTGTTGCCCGCCGCGCCAAACATCTCAATCTGTAACAGGAAGACGGCATTTGAGCTTCCAGATGTTACAGAACGAGATCTTTCTGCAGCGGTCGAACCCTTTGTCTCGATCTGTAACAGGTAGACCGGTTTTTAGCAGCCAGATGTTACAGATTGAGATAATTCATCGGTGGCCAACCTTCAGTCTCGATCTGTAACAGTTACGGACCAGAATTACCTCCAGTTGTTACAGATCGAGACATTCGGACAGCCCGCGCCAGTTCATCTCAATCTGTAACAGGTAGACCGCGTTTTGACAGCCAGTTGTTACAGATCGAGACAAACCGGCAGTGGCCCCGTCCCTACTCTCATTCCTGTTCGTAGATGTTGAGCGACTTCACGTACCGCCCTTGGGCACCCATGATGTCGCGGACCAGCCGCAAAAAGAAGCTGATGCACGAGGTGTCAAAACCGTCCTGCAGGTCCTCCGGATGCACCGCGCCCGGCCCATCGACCGCCGTGTCGCTCAGGCGCGCAATGTCGTAGAGGTAGAGCTGTCCCGCTGTCAGCCAAACATCGTCGACACACGCGAGGCGCACCGCAATCGCGCCGTCGCTCCAATGCTCCTTTTGCACGATATGCGGGTCGTAGACATCAAAACGGCGGTCGGCGCGCGTATCCTTCAGCGCAACCATACCAGTCGCAGGATCCTTGCCCAAAATGCCAAAGCGCGAAAAGTACTGCGTATCGCGCACCTGCTTAAGTCGCTCGAGCGAAGCGGGCGAAATTGACGCTGGTGGCTCGTCAACATACAGTTCGAGCAGCGTCGCGCCATGGCGATAGGGGCGCTCAAAGAGCAGCCAATCGGTAAAAGCCATGTTGTATGCCATGATTTCGTTTTGCGAAGGCTCGGCGCAATAGCTGAGCCACGGATCGACAATGATCTCGAATTGCTCGCAAGCCGGCTCCAGGAATTGAAACTTCCGCAGCATCCAAAAGTGAGCCATATCGGCAATATCGTTGCCGACGGCTTCGGCCAGCTGCGCTCGGTCAAAAACATGGTCAGTCATGGCATCCTCCTCAAACTGATGGACCTCAATTTGAGCTTACGGGGAGGGCGGACGACCACAGCCGGCGCAGGCAAAATGGGTCTCCGGCTGCAAACCAGATGCCGACCAAACACTTGGCAAAACACTTGACCGAATGAGCGCACCGTAAAGAACCAGCAGGTAGATATAGACAGCCGACCCGCCGTTTTGAGCCGCACCGGCCCGACCACCACAGAAACAGCAGAGCGCCACAACCGCAAACGTCGACGGATGAGCACCCACACGTCGACAAATGAACAGGCACCCCGCAAAGAGTGTCCCCGACGACTAGGCAAAAAAGAACGTCCCCAATGACCAATGACTAGTCGTTGGGGACGTTCTTAAATGACTACCTTACAGCTCCAGCGCCTTGGCGACTTCGGCGGCGCAGGCCAGAGCATCGGCCATGGCGTTCGCCACGAGCGAGCTGCCGTTGCGGGCGTCGCCGGCCACATATACCGGCGTGGC
>CABUCA010000013.1 GCA_902489965.1 uncultured Collinsella sp. | reverse complement strand
GCGAAGTTAACTACAGCTCGTTGGCCGCGTGATATGCCGTGCGAATGGCGCTCGCAATATCGGCGGTGCGCTCGCCCGAGCAGTCGCCCACGCAGGTCACGGGCACCGTCACGCCATCAAGGTCAAACGCGTTGGCCTTGGAGCCCACGGCCATCACCACGTAATCGCAGGCGATCTTCACCGGCTCCTCGGCGCCGTCCTCGGTGGTGCGAACAGCCTCCACGCCCTCGTCGGTAATGGCGGTCAGGCGGGTCTTCACGTGCTGCTCCACGTTGTGCTCGGCAAAGTCGCTCATAATCAGCGGCAGAATGGTCTCGGACTCGCCCGCGGCAATCTTGTCGAGCATCTCCACGATCGCCACCTCGCAGCCGTGCTGCAGCAGGTACTCGGCAGTCTCGGTGCCCACCAGGCCACCGCCAATGACGGCGACGCGGCCCGCAAGCTCCACCTTGCCAGCCAGCACGTCCCAGCTCGAGACGACCTTGTCCGAGTCGGCACCCGGAACGGGGATGACCACGTCGTGTGCGCCCACAGCCACAATCGCGGCGTCGGCGGCGTTGAGGTCCTCAGCGGTAGCGGCATGGTTGAGCTCGACTTTCACGCCCAGGCCAGGCAGAATCTTCTCGTAATACTCGACCGAGCGCATGATCTCGTCCTTGCGCGGGGGCGCGGCCGCCAGCACAATCTGGCCGCCCAAGTGATCGCTCGCCTCGTAGACGGTCACATCGTAGCCGCGCTTGGCCGCCACGCGCGCGGCCTCCAGGCCGGCGATGCCGCCGCCCACCACGGCGATCTTCTTGTCGCCCTCGCCCGGCTTAATGGCGATGGTCGCCTCGTCGCCGTTCTCGGCATTGAGCACGCACGAGATGTACTTGCGGTTTTGAATCGCGTCGACGCAGCCCTTGTTGCAGTTGAGGCACTCGCGGATGGGCTCACCCGTGGCGGCCTTCAGCGCAATGTCGGGGTCGCACATGAGCGAGCGGCCATAGGCGATGATGTCAGCCGAGCCATCCTCCAGGATCTTCTCGCCGGCCTCGACCGAGACAACACGGCCCACGGTTGCCACCGGCACGGAGACCAAGGCCTTGACGCGCTCGGCCACCGGCAGCGTCCAGTTGTAGGGCATGGCACCCATGGGTGGAATGGTGTCGCCCATGTTGCCGGTGTGGTTGGCCTGTGCAACCTGGATCATATCGATGCCCGCGCCCTCGAGCAGCTTGGCAAACTCGCAGGCCTCGTCGGGCTGCAGGCCGCCCTTGCCGCGCGGCGTGCCGTCGGGGTTCTCCATGATCACGGGGAGCTTGTACTCCACCATCAGCTGCGGCGCGGCCTCCTTAATGGCGGCGACGACCTCCAGCGCGTAGCGGACGCGGCTCTCGAACGAACCACCATACTCGTCGGTGCGCTGGTTGAGGATGGCCGAGCACAGCGAACCCACCAGGCGGTCGCCATGGACCTCGATGGCATCGATGCCGGCCTGCTGTGCGCGGGCGGCCGAGGCAGCAATGGCCTCCTTGATCTGGGTGAGCTGCTCTACGCTGGCCTCGTTCACAAAGTGCTGCATATCGTGGTGCAGCTTGGCGTATGCCTGCTTGCGAATCTCGTTGGACTCGGCCATCTTGGCGGCAAAGGTCTCCTCGTCGCCGGCGGCCTTGGCCTCCTGCGCGGCCTTGGCGGCGACCATGGAGCTCATGACCATGCGGCCGACACCGGGCACGTCGTACTCGGGGTGGAACAGCTGCAGCGCAACCTTGGCACCGTGCTTGTGGACGGCGTCGGCCAGCGCCTTAAACGTAGGGATCTGGGCGTCGGTTGCCAGCTTGGGCGTGGGGCTCGCGGTCATGACGGGAGCGACGTCGCCGATGACGATGTAGCTCACGCCGCCACGGGCCAAGCGCTCGTAAAAGGCCAGGCTGCGCTCGCCAATGGAGCCGTCGCGCTCCTCGTAGCCGGTGGTCAGCGGCGGGAACATAATGCGGTTTTTGAGCTCAAGGGGGCCAACCGTAATGGGCTGGAGCAGCTTAGATGCAAGTGCGGTCATGGATATTCCTCTCTTGTAGGCGCGACGGCGATGATGCCGCGTAGTTGTCTAGAGGATATGGCATGGGGGTACGACAGCACAACGAAAATCGGCGAATATCAGGTGGCGGCAGGTGGATGGGACGGGGCGGCCCGTCGGTTTGCCCGCCGGTTTATCTCAATCTGTAACAGTTACGCGGCAAAACCGGGTCTTACTGTTACAGATCGAGACATTCCTCTCGGCCCATCCTCAACAATCTAGATCTGTAACAGCTAGGCCCACTTTTGGCCCCTATCTGTTACAGATCGAGACAAACCAAACCCGCCTGCTAGAAAATCTCAATCTGTAACGGTTACTCGGCAAAAACCGTCCCTCGTGTTACAGATTTAGACAAACACGACCCAACCCACCGGCATATCTCGATCTGTAACACCTAGCCGCCTAAATCGGGTCTAGATGTTACAGGTCGAGATTTTGTTTGAGAGGCCGAGAATTGGACCGAAAACACGGTCCCGAAATAACAAAAAAGCTCGCCGGCTAGGCCGACGAGCTGCAAGTTCTTGGTCGCGGGGGCAGGATTTGAACCTACGACCTCCGGGTTATGAGCCCGGCGAGCTACCAGACTGCTCCACCCCGCAATGTCTGGGCGCCTCATGTGCGCAAGAAAGAATATTACGCGGGAGTTCGGTAAACGGCAAGGAAAATCTCGTAGAGCATAATTCCTTCATATTTAAACCCCTCAGCCCCTATCACCGTAAACGAATCGCAGCCGAGCGCCGTCGACGGCACGTATACAATGGTGCGCGTCCTTTTATGCCGACACCGGGAGTAGACATGCTGCTCGCTATCGATATGGGAAACACGCAGACGGCCATGGGCCTGTTTGACGGAGACGAGCTGGTGCAGTCGTGGCGCATGCCCACCGACCGCTCCTATACCGCCGACGAGATCCATGTGCGCCTGATGGGTTTCTTTAAGATGTACGGCCTTTCGCTCGATGCGGTCGACGCGATCGCCTTTGCGGGCGTGGTGCCGCAGCTCTCGCGCGAGTGGCACGCCGTGGCCGACCGCATTGCCGCGGACGCCATCGTCATCGGGCCGCAGACGGCCGCGGTGACCAAGCTGCGCGCGGCGCGCCCCCAGGCCGTAGGTGCCGATCGCGTCGCCAACGCCGTTGCGGCCGAGACTTTCTACGGCGCGCCGGCAATCGTGGTGGACTTTGGCACCGCGACCAATATCGACGTCATCGATGAGGACGGTTATTACATTGGCGGAGCGATCGCGCCGGGCATTCGCATCTCCATGGACGCGCTTGCCGCCCGTGCCGCCAAGCTCGCCAGCGTGCCGCTCGAGGCGCCCGAGCACGCCATAGGCCGCGATACCGAGGAGTGCATCAAGGTCGGCGCCGTGATGGGCGCCGCCGCCATGGCCGAGGGCCTGGTCGCGCGCATGAAGCGCGAGCTGGGCCGCGAGGATGCCACCGTTATCGCCACGGGCGGTCTCGCCGGCATCGTCGCCGATTCGACCGATGCCTTCGACGTGGTCGACGGACAGCTCACCATCAAGGGTATCTGCGAAATCTACCGCCGCATGCAGGAGCTGGGATAGAGCAGGGGCTTAAGTCGAGCACGAACGCGAGCGGCGAACTAGGCAACGCATCGGTCCTATTCCTCAAAATCGAAAATTTATCAGTTTTGAGGAATAGGCTTTCTGCTACGCCTCGCCACATAGCCACCTCGCCAGGTCCACGATCTGCACCCCATTGCGGTCCGTGGCCTCGTGATGCGTTCGGGCGAGAATCATCTTGGGGTACGCGTCGCCAATGCTCAGCAGTGGCGAAATCTCGCGTTCAAATGTCTTATCCGAGCTGATGTCGTCGCTCACCTGAATGTAGAGCTTCTCGCTTCGCTTGATTGCTATAAAGTCAATTTCCTTTTTATAGAGCACACCGACGTATACCTCGTATCCGCGGCGCAGCAGCTCGATGGCCACCATGTTCTCGTATACGCGTCCCCAATCCATATCACGTGTACCGAGCAGTGCGTATTTGAACGCGTGGTCTGCCAGGTAATATTTCTCGCCGCTCTTAAGGTATTTTTTGCCGCGAATGTCGTACCGACGAACTTTATAGAAGGCAAACGCATCGCACAGGTACCCCATGTACGTGCCGACCGTCTTGTTCGTAATCTTTAGCCCATCCGCATTTAATGCATCAGTAATGTTGCGTGCCGACGTAATGTTGGAAACGTTGTCCATCATGCAATCGGCAATGCGCAGCAGCGCCGATTCGTTTCTCACGTTATGCCGCTGCACGATATCCCTCACGATGAGCGTTTTAAAGACATTGGAGAGATATTGATAGCGCTGCTCCTGCAGTGGATAAGGGTAAGAGCCGGACATACCGCCGGTTCTCGCGTACTCATCGAAGTCGCGGTCGACATCGCCCTCGTCGCCATAGAGACGATACTCCTCAAACGAGAATGGGAAAACCTCGATCTCGAACGTACGCCCCGTAAAGAGCGTCGACAGATCGCTCGACAGCAAAAAGGCGTTCGATCCGGTAATGAAAATGTCGTACTGCTCGGATGCATGGAGGCTGTTGATCGCGCGTTCAAAGCCGTCGCACATCTGAACCTCATCGATAAGCAGGAAGTTTTGCTTGTCGGACGCTCGATGCTCTTTTACATAGGCGAGCAGGGCATGATATTCGAGCAGGTCCTCGAACTCGTCGAGGTTGTAATTGATATGGATGACATTCGAATTGGACAGATTTGCCTCCACGTAATCGCGGAGGGCCTCGAGCAATTTTGACTTACCGCCACGGCGAATGCCCGTTATGACCTTGATGTCCGGCACGCCAATAAGGCTCGTCAACATGTCCATGTATGACGTTCTATTGATGAGTTTCATTGGCGCCTCCCTGCGGTCTTTTATCGCTATTCCTCAAAAACGAAAATTTTTCAGTTTCGAGGAATAGGCTCTGCAACGAATATACCTCGCAAAAGCCCGAGCTGGCTTAATTCTATTCCTCAAAATCGAAAAATTTTCAGTTTTGAGGAATAGGTCCGAGGTGCTACCCCGCAGTCACGCAAAGCCCTCCCCGGCACAGGCCGAGGAGGGTCTTGTTGTCATGTCTATCTTTGGGCGCGAACGCCCCGCGCTACAGCCCGCGAATTCGTACAGCCTCGGGCGGAAACTCTTGCTCGCCGGCATCGGTCTTGATGGTCGCGCGGCCCCAGATGTCCAGGCCCGCAAACACACCGACCGCAAGCGGCAAACCGTTGGGCGACACCGCCGCAACTTGGCGGCCCAGCAGCGGCACCATGTCGAAGTACTCGCCCAGCACGGGAGCCAGCGGACCGGCAGCGCCCTGCGGCGTGTTGGCAACAACCGCCCAGGCGTCCACGCGGGCCAGCACGGCGGCGGCCAGCGTCTCGACCAGCGCTTCGTCAGCCACGTCCACACCAAGCTCGCTCAGCGCCGAACGCTCAATATCCACCGTCACGGCACCGAACATGCCCACAGCACCGGCACCGCCGTTCACGGTAACACGCGCGAGCGACGTCTCAAACGCAGGCGCACCGCACACGATATCGCTCGGCCACTGGATACCCACCTTACCGGCAAGGCCCAACCCCGGCGTCGAAGCCGTGCCCACGAGCGCGTCCATCATGCCCATCGCGGCCACAAACGGCAGGCCGTGGAAGGCGTGCATATTCACATCCGGACGCACGACCATCGAAAACGTCAGCGAAGCATCGCCCGCGCTCCACGCGCACCAGCCCGCGGACACGCCCTCGCGGCCCGCGTTACGCGCCGCGTCGAGCTCGGTGCCGGCGGCAACAGCATTCATCTCGATCATCTACATACGCCCCAATTCGCCAACGATATGGCCCACGCGGTCCTCGGGCTCCTTGACCTCGACACCGTTGTAGCGGAAGAACCGCGCTGGGTCGTGCATCAGGTCCTCGAGCGGCACCAGCACAAAGTCGCGCTCGCCAATGAGAGGATGCGGCAGGCGCAGCTTTTTGCCGCCGTGGGTCTCGCCATCCATCCACAGCAGATCCAGGTCGATGGTGCGCGGACCGTTGGCCTTGGCCTTCTTGGAGCGGTCGCGCCCCAGCTCGGCCTCGATCTTCATGAGCTCATCGAGCAGCACCAGCGGCGCCAGCTCGGTCTTGATCTCGATGACGGCGTTGGCAAACGCGTCCTGGCGCGTCTCGTAGGCCGGCTCGCTCTCGTAAATCTTGGAGGAGTTGGACACGCAGGTGAGTGGAATCTCGGCGATCATCTCGCGTGCGGCGCGGATGTTGTCGCAGCGATGCCCCAGGTTGGAGCCCACAGCCACAAACGCGCGGCGCGGCTGCGGCTTGGCAACCGCCCAGTAACCGTTCAGGAACTGCGCAAAACCCGCGGCGTCGTGCACGCGCACGATGTTGGCACCGGCCTGGATGGCGCCCAGGCACACGCCAAACGTGGCGGCATCGCGCGCGGCGGCCTCGGTCACGCCCGAGATAGCGCCCACAAAGCGCTTGCGCGACACGGCGCACATGAGCGGATAGCCCAGTGACGCCATCTTGGCAGTCTCGCGCTGGATGACGATATCCTCGTTAGCCGACTTACCAAAGCCCGGGCCAGGATCGATGCAGATGCGGTCGCGCGACACGCCGGCATGGATGAGTGTGCGGGCCTGGTCGGACAGAAAGCCCATAACGCGGCGCATGATGGGCGCCGAATCGGGCAGGGTGAAGCGGCGGAGCTGAGAGGTGGGCACGTAGGCCTCCTCGCGGCGGGCGCTGCGGCGCATCATGGCGGCCAGGCGGTCATTGGACTCCGATGCGGCCTCGGTGGCCTCGGGCGCAGCCTCGGGCGCGGGCGCAACGGTCTCGGCGGCAGCAGCCCGCTCGGCGGCGGGCGTCTCCTGCTCGCTTGCAGGCTCGGACGTGGGCTCCGGCTCGCCAAACGGCAGTGAGGGCTGTACCACACCGCCCGGAAGCTTGGCCTCAACCTTGGGCTCGCCCAGCAACTTGCCGCGACGGCGACGGGCCGGCTTCTCGGCCTCGCGCGCGGCCTCGGCAGCCGCTTCGCGTGCCTTCTCGGCAACAAACGCCGCAGCCGAGGTATCGAGCTGCACCGTTGCGTGCGTGCGTGCGGGCGCGGCGACCTCGCCGGCATGCATCACGATGACGCCGCAGGTGCTCGTCTTAACAAACTCGACCATCTTGGGATCGGTGAAGCCGGTCACGTCGTTGACGATCGAGGCGCCGCAGCGCACGGCCGCCTTGGCAACCGCCACATGACGTGTGTCGATCGAGACGATGGCGCCCTCCTTGGCCAGCGCGCGCACCACGGGCAGCACGCGGCGAGCCTCCTCGTCGGGGTTGACCGGGGTAAAACCAGGGCGTGTGGACTCGCCGCCCACGTCGATGATGTCGGCGCCGGCGTCGAGCATCGCCAGGCCGTACTCGATGGCGGCATCCGGGTCGAAGTGCTCCCCGCCATCGCTAAACGAATCGGGCGTCACGTTGAGGACGCCCATGATGCGCGGACGGTCAAAGCTGAGCTCATACTTTCCGCACCGCCATGTCTTGCTGTCGTTCGCCATGAACATCCTCCTAAAATGCCCACGCCGCCGAGCTTGGGGAGCTGGCGGCGGGGTCGCTTTGCACTTAGTCTTTCTATTGTATCCGCGCACACGGGCTAGAACGCAAACGCGGCCGCGATGTCGCAAGAAATCAGCAGGTCGGCATTTGCATCCTGATCGGTGGGAGCAAGGTTGCATATGGCCAGCGTATCGCCGGTAAAGTAACGCGTAAGGCCTGCCGCCGGATACACCACGAGCGAGGTCCCGCCCACAATGAGGGCATCGGCCGCGGCGATGGCGGCAACGGCACCGGTCAGCACGTGCTCGTCGAGCGGCTCCTCGTAGAGCACTACGTCGGGCTTGATGCGGCCGCCGCACGCAGGACACACAGGCGCACCCGCGGCGTCCTCGTGCTCGCGCGAGCAAATCCACTCGGCGCTATAGACCGCGCCACACGACTGGCAAATGTTGCGATGGACCGATCCGTGCAGCTCAAACACGCGCCGTGAGCCGGCCATCTGATGCAGGCCGTCGATATTTTGCGTCACCACGGCATTTAGCTTGCCGGCGCGCTCCAGCTCGGCCAGCTTGGTGTGGCAGCGATTGGGCTTGGCGCCAAGCGCGATCATCTTGGTGCGGTAGAAGTCGAAGAACTCGGCCGGATGCGCCTCGTAAAAGCTATGCGACAGCATGGTCTCGGGCGGATAGGCAAACTGCTGGTGATACAGGCCGTCCACGCTGCGGAAATCGGGGATGCCACTTGCCGTGGAAACACCAGCGCCGCCAAAGAAGACCACGCGCTTGTGGGTGTCAAACAGATCCGCCAGCGCGGCGGAGGCCTGCCTGGGGTCCAATATTGCCTGCGTCATATGAGTCCTCCGTCCGTGTCTCCGGGACGGCGGCGTTCGCACTATCACTCGCGGACTCCGCCCCGCTCTTGTTGCGTTAATCTTAAGCCTGCCAACCCCGTCGAAAGGACACCATGCCTCAGACTTACACTTTCGCCTCGTGGAACGTCAACGGCCTGCGCGCCGTGCTCAAAAAGGACCCGAGCTTTATCCAGATCGCGCAAGAACTCGACGTCGATATCCTGGCGCTGCAAGAGACCAAGCTGCAGGAGGGCCAGGTCGATATCGACCTGCCCGGCTATCACCAAACCTGGAGCTACGCCGAGCGCAAGGGCTACTCGGGCACCGCGGTCTTTAGCCGCCAGGAACCGCTGCGCGTACTGCGCGCCGATGCGCTGCTGCCCTACGCCGGCGAGGGCGAGGCGGCCGAGCTCGTCGCCCAAGCCGCGACCGAGGGCCGCGTCTGCGCGCTGGAGTTCGACAAGTTCTGGTTTGTGGATGTCTACACTCCCAACGCGCAAAACGAACTCGCCCGCATCGACGTGCGCATGGCCTGGGACGATGCCTACCGCGGCTTTTTGAACGCGCTCGAGTGCGAGACCGGCAAACCCGTCGTAACTTGCGGCGACTTTAACGTGGCGCACGAGGAGATCGACCTTAAGAACCCCAAGTCCAACCGCGGCAACGCAGGCTTTTCGGACGAGGAGCGCGGCAAGTTTACCGAGCTGCTCAACGGCGGGTTTACCGATACCTGGCGCGCGGCAAACCCCGACGTCGAGGGCGTCTACAGCTGGTGGAGCTACCGCTTTAATGCCCGTAAGAACAACGCAGGCTGGCGCATCGATTACTTTCTGGTAAGCGATTCGATCGCCGCCAACGTTCGCGACACCGGTATCCGTGGCGATATCTTCGGCAGCGACCACTGCCCCGTCACCCTCACGCTAGAGCTCTAGCCCCAAGTAATTTCCTGGGGGACAGAGGAAAACAGATCATGTGACCCCTCTCCCCCTATAAGTTGCGGTGGAATAGTTCCTGTTTGGGCAGCAAATAGCCAAAAACGAGAACTATTCCACCGCAAGTTCGTGAGGGAACGCGAAATGCCTTACAGCCCGTATTTCACGACGACACGGTTAATGCGGCGACACCAAGGCTTGTACAAGGCGGCCAAAAACACGCAGGTCGCAAGGCCGTGCGTAATATCGAACGGCACTGCCGTGGCAAGACGCGCCATGGTGCCCGCCCACGTGAGCGGTTGAACAAAACCGATGATGTCATACGCGTTGATCACCACGCCGTACAGCAAACCCGACGCAAAGCCGTAGGTCAGTAGCGCCGGCATGCGCACGGCTCCGTCCGCACGGTCGAACGCACCCGCATGCGCCAGCGCGCCGCCAACATAGCCAACCAGACCCCAGGCATACATCTGCCACGGCGTCCACATGCCCTGCCCAAAAAAGAAATTGCTGGTCAGCGCCGCCAGCGCGCCAACCATAAAACCATTGCGGCGACCAAGCGTCGCCCCCGCGATAATGGCGATGGCGCTCACCGGTTTAAAGTCGGGAATGGGCCCAAACAGGATGCGCCCCGCCGCCGCCAGCGCCGCCAGCACCAGCGTGGGCATAATCTGGCGCAAACCTGGACGAGATGCCTCGTAACCCGCAAAGAACAGCGCAAGCACCAACGCCACCACAACCAGCATGGCCAACGCTGCCTGCTCAACACCCGCCAGCAACGCGGCAGCCATCACCGCCGGCACCGCCAACAACAGCGGGATCTCCAGTTTTGCAAGCAAACGCGAGAAACGACAGTCCGTCATCCCATCACGCCCTATAGAACACGTTGTCGGCAAAGAAGTCGGCCGGCGGCTCCATGCAGGCAATCTCGCCGTCAAACATCATGGCGACGTCGTCGGCTACCTGCTCGGCAAAGTCCAAATCGTGCGTAGCCATGATGACGGTGCCGCCAGCCTTCGCATGGTCACGCAGGGCGCGGGCGATGATGCGGCGGCTGAACAGGTCTAGACCCTTGGTGGGCTCATCGAGCAATAGCAGTTCGGGGCCGATTAGCAGCAGTTTTGCCAATGCAAGCAGTTGACGCTGCCCGCCCGAAAGATCGTACGGATGGCGTCCATCCAGACCCGACAACCCCAAGCTCGCCGCACGCTCCCGCGCCAAGTTCTCGTCATATCCGCAGGTCGAGGCCCATTCCATCAGCTCATCGCGAACCGTCTCGGCAACCAGCAATGCTTTGGGATTCTGAGGCAGCAGCGCCGCCGAGGCCGCTCCGCGCACCATGCGGCCGCGCTGCAGCTTGGCGGTCTTCGCCAGCACCGAGAGCATCGTCGACTTGCCGCAGCCGTTACCGCCAACAACCGCATGCACCGCACCGGCCGAAAACGACGCATCGAGCCCACGCAACACCCAGCCGGACGCTCGATCGTAGCGAAACCAACCTTCCGACAGGGTGGCAGCCGACCCAGCGTGCATTTTTTGGAGTATTCTGCTTCCATCCGTGCGCGAGAAGGCTTCCAAGCCGTTCTCGAGCGACGTTTGCGCCACAAATTCGGACGATTTGTCCAATTCTGAACTTTTTTTCGCGCTCGATACGTCCCCGGGCGGCTCCAGAGAGCCCAAATTGTCCTCACGCCTGCTGAATACTCCGTTTTTTGCACATCGGATGGCACCCCACCCCCACGTGTCATCGGAAAACAGCGATTCTCGGCGTCCCAAAGATGCCATATCCGCCGCCTCGTGCACGCGGCCATCCTCAATCCGGTACGCACACGTCGCGTATTCGAGCATTGGGCGCGGCTGATGCGTCGCCACAACAACCGTGCAACCCAGCTCGCGATTCACACGAAACAGCGCGTGCAGGAAATTCTTCTCGGCAACGGGATCGAGCTGAGACGTGGGCTCGTCGAGCAGCAGCACGTGCGGGCGCAGCGCCAGGACGGCGGCAAGCGACAGCAGCTGCTTGCGGCCACCCGAAAGCGTATCGGTATCACGATGAAGCCAGTCCTCCAGACCAAAGAAATGGCTGGTCTCGGCAACACGGCGGCGCATCTCGTCGCGCGACACACCCAGATTCTCTAGGCCAAACGCCATCTCGTGCCACACGGTCTCGCACACAATCTGGTTCTCGGGATCCTGAAACACATAGCCCACGCGCTCCGCAGACGCGCGCACGTCCATGTCGGCAACGTTCTCGCCCAGCACGCGCGCATCGCCAGTGCGCTCGCCCGCCGGAGCGATCTCGGGCTTGAGCAGCGACAGCAGCGTCGACTTACCCGATCCGGTACCGCCAACAAGAAGTGCAAACGCACCTTGGGAAACACGCCAATCAAGCCCCTCGAGCACCGGTGCCTCGGCCCCGGGA
Organism: uncultured Collinsella sp.; assembly: GCA_902489965.1. GTDB lineage: Bacteria > Actinomycetota > Coriobacteriia > Coriobacteriales > Coriobacteriaceae > Collinsella. Next base: position 22,995 of record CABUCA010000013.1, on the reverse strand, counting down.
TAGACAAAACTAAGGCCTCGCACCTCAATCGCCGGCGCGGCCGAGCCATATGCCACACCCGCCGCCGAGCTCCTATCAAACCGAGCCATCAGCCAAACCTCTTCTCATCAATCGCGTGCAACGCGCAAGGCAGCACCATCCAGGCGGCGTACACGACATAGCCCAGCCACGGCGCCGGCACCGATAGTTGCGGGTAAAACGAATACTGCATCGTCGCAGTCCACGCCACTGCCGTCGTGGCCATGCCAAACAGCGCAAGCCCAACCAGCGCGGCAACGTCGCTGCGCCCCAGTCGATACCGCGCATACGTCGTACGACGCGTCGCGGCACCCCACCCGCGCGAGCGCATCGCGTCCGCGCGCTCCAGCGAATCTTCCATGCCCCAGCCCATCAACACACTCGATGCCCGCAGGCGCGAGCGCACGGGGTCGGCCGGCGCGCGGCCCGGCACATCAATCGCATCTTGCACCGCCAGCACCGTGCGGCCGCGGCGCAAAAACTGTGGAATAAGCCGCATGCACATCGAGATCATAAGCGCGATCACCGGCGCGGCGTTACCCAGCAGCGCGAGTACCTTGTCGTATTCGAGCATCGACGCCGCGGCCTCAAACCACAGCACGCTCGCCACAAACAGCCCACCCATGCACAGGCCGTATACCATGCTTTCCAGATACACCGCGCGCATGCCAATACGGAACAGTTCCGTCGAACCCGAAGCGCTAAACAGCGGATTGACCAGCGCGATAATCAAAATCACCGGCAGCTGCCAGCGAAGTGCGCCCAGCGTGCGGGCAGCCCCACGCGTCGCAAATCCATACGCCAGCCCGCCCGCAAGCGACAGCGCGATCAGCACCGGTTGCATCGAGAACATGGTGAGCCCCAGCGTCAGCACCATGTAGAGGGCCGGCACAGCCGGATGCGACATCGAGAACGCCGCGACGGGCTCGCCGCCAAACTCCTCTCGCATGTTGTCCACGGGCACCCCCGTCCCCTCGCTCAAACGACAGCTCCGCAGCACCGCCAACGCTGCACGCAAGCAGCGCAAACGCCACGCCGGCGGCGCAAGCCTCAACCGCCGCAATCCAATCGTTACGCGCTCATCATATGCCTGCGGTATCATATTGCGCCGTGTATCGTTTCCAAGCACACGTCTCTATAACGTAACAGGAGATCACATGGACGCAACCGCAATTATCCTCGCCGCCGGCGAGGGCACCCGCATGAAGTCGAACCACTGCAAGGTTTCGCACAAGATCCTGGGCAAGCCCATGGTTCAGTGGATCGTCGACGCCACCATCAAGGCCGGCTGCAGCCGCGTCGTGGTCGTCATCGGCAGCCACGCCGACGAGATGCGCGCCCTCATCGACGGCGCCTACGCCAACAGCGCCACCAAGGTCGAGTGCGTCGAGCAGACCGAGCGCCTGGGCACCGGCCACGCCGTGAAGGTCGCGCTCGAGGCCTGCGGCATCACGCAAGGCCCCGTCGTCGTGCTCAACGGCGACTTGCCGCTCATCACCGCCGACACCGTCGCCAAGTTCGCGCAGACCGTCGCCACCGGCGAGCTCGCCTGCACCGTCATGACCATGACCCCGCCCGACCCCTTTGGCTACGGCCGCATCAAGCTGGGCGCCGACGGCCAGATCGAGCGCATCATCGAGCAGAAGGACTGCACGCCCGAGCAGGCCGCCACGCTGCTGGAGTGCAACGCCGGCTGCTACGCCTTTGACGGCGCGCAGCTCGCCGCCCACATTAACGAGATCGGCAACGACAACGCGCAGTCCGAGTACTACCTGCCCGACATGCTCGAAATCCTCAAGGGTCACGGCCAGGTGGTCTCCATCTTCCACTGCGACGACTACCGCGACGGCCTGGGCGTCAACAGCCGCATTCAGCTCGCGCAGCTCACCGCCATCGCGCGCGACCGCATCAACGAGCACTGGATGGCCGAGGGCGTCACGTTCATCGATCCCACGCAGGCCTGGATCGGTCCCGATGCCGTCATCGGCCGCGACACCGTCGTGTGGCCGCAGACGCACCTGATCGGCCACGTCACCGTGGGCGAGGAGTGCCAGCTCGGCCCCAACAGCCGCCTCACCGACACCACCGTCGGCAGCGGCTGCACCATCGATGAAACCATCGCCGTCGAGGCCGTCATCGAGAACGGCGTCGACTGCGGCCCGCGCGCCTACCTGCGCCCGGGCACCCATATGCTCGATGGCTCCAAGGCCGGCACGCACGTGGAGATCAAGAAGTCCACGATCGGCGAGGGCTCCAAGGTGCCGCACCTGTCCTACATCGGCGATACCACCATGGGCTCCGGCGTCAACGTGGGCGCAGGCTCCATCACCTGCAACTACGACGGCGTGCACAAGCACAAGACCGTCATCGGCAACGATGCCTTCATCGGCTCCGACACCATGATGGTCGCGCCCGCCCAGATCGGCGACGGCGCGCTCGTGGCCGCCGGCTCCGTCATCACCGAGCCAGTCCCGGCCGACGCACTTGGCCTGGGTCGTGCCCGTCAGGTAAACATTGAGGGCTGGGCCGCCGATTACCGCCGCCGCCTGCACGAGGACGACGAGGTATAACGTTTTACCAAGCATCTAAGGAGCTGTTCCCATGGGGACGGCTCCTTTTTCTATGCTGACCTGCGCGGCCGGATGAGTGGTCGGTTCGTGTCCGTTGACGGTAAAGACGTTATCAAGACTCGATAAACCCCACCGCGCGGTTACAATGCAACAAGGCATCTATATGGCATTCGATTTAAAGGAGAAGGGTAATGCCGATTAATGATCCCGAGAAGTCGGAGAATATGCGCAAGTCCATCCGCGTGTATTCCGGTTCCTCCAACCGTCCCCTCGCTCAGAAGATTGCTGAGTACCTTGGGGTCGAGCTTTCGGGCCTTACGCTAAAGCAGTTCGCCAATGGTGAGATTTACGCCCGCTACGACGAGACCGTCCGCGGCGCCGACGTCTTCCTGATTCAGTCCGTGGCCGGCGGCAACGTCAACGACATGCTCATGGAGCTGCTCATCGCCACCGACGCTGCCAAGCGCGCATCCGCCCGCTCCATCACCGCCGTTATCACCCACTACGGCTATGCCCGCCAGGACCGCAAGGCCGGCCCGCGTGAGCCCATCACCGCCCGCCTCGTCGCCAACCTGCTCGAGCGCGCCGGCGTCAACCGCATCATCACCCTCGACCTGCACCAAGGCCAGATCCAGGGCTTCTTCGATATCCCGGTTAACCACCTGTCCGCACTGCCGCTGTTTGGCCAGTACTACAACGACATGCACTTCGACACCGACAACCTGGTTGTCGTCTCCCCCGATGTGGGCCGCGCCAAGGCCGCCAAGAAGCTGTCCGACATGCTCGGCTGCGACCTGGCCATCGCCCACAAGGGCCGTCCGCGCCACAACGCCGCCGAGGTCATGGGCATCATCGGTGACATCAAGGGCAAGACCTGCATCATCAACGACGACATGATCGACACCGCTGGCACCCTGTGCGCCAACGTCAAGGAGCTCAAGGCTATGGGCGCTGGCGACATCTACGTCTGCGCCACCCACGGCATCTTCTCCGGTCCGGCCATCGAGCGTCTGAACGACGCCCCGATCGTCGAGTGCCTCGTCACCGACGCCATTCCCGTCGAGGTCGGCGGCAAAATCAAGACCATCTCGGTCGCCGAGGAGTTCGCTCAGGCCATCTCCGCCGTTTACCACGAGGAGCCCGTCTCCACGCTCGTCGGCGGCGACTTCGCGCTGTAATCCAGCGTGCATCTCATCATCTTTGGTGTTTTTAAAGGGTCGGAAGCTCGCTTCCGACCCTTTTTCTACCCCTCGACAACCTTCCCTGGACAATTAGTTCAGATACGTATTTTTTTAAAGCTCCAAAGGCCGTTCTGAGCCTTCTGAGCTCCCCGGCGAACGCCATACTGCCCAAAGCTCATCGCTTTCGAGTACGACCGCCGCATATTTACCCTCAAATCGCCCTCGAAAGCCCTTAGAAACGCCTCGAACGCCCGCCGTCTTATACGTATCTGAACTAACTGTCCAGTAGCTATCGTCAACCTTCGCGGCAGAGCTCAATTTCCTGCAATCCCCTCAACCGATTCCACCGATTTCATAACACCCAGCCGTTCATGGCGCGCAGCGCCCCGCTGAGCGAAAAGAACGGTATGGCGGTCGCATTCTGCCGCCAACTTAGTACGTTATAGCTATGACGACCGTGATTTCACACCTCTCCGCCCTCCGCGCAATTCGTCGCGCACGACGGGCGTACTCTGCCCTACCCTGGGACTCCGTTGATAGCGAACAGCAAGCACAGGCCTTGGCTGGCTGCATTCCCAACAATGACGCGATAGACTTTGGCGCACTTTCGATACTCGACGCCTGGAATGAAGATGATTCCGAACTGCTCGATCTTCTCGTTTCAAACGAAGACAACAGGCGCCCCGACAAGCGACTTCTTCAGCATATTCTCTCCACTCCTCTTCCTGAAGGTGCAATTATGCACGTCGAGGCCGACATCTACGCAACGTCTCCTGCCATGACAGCCATGCTTTGTTCTAAAAATGAATCGGTCGCCAAAACCTTGATGCTCCTTATGGAGCTGCTCGGAACCTACTCCCTTCCGCCCGAGGCAACCTACCCCATCGCCTATGACGACATCTGGCCCAAGGGCGATAGCTGCGCAGCGACGGGCGATCTTGATTGCCTGGGCGGCCAGTCGGCAGCCAAACAGCAGAACGAAACCCGCTACGAACAGGCGCACTACAAATGCGAGCCCGCCACGACCATCGAAGATCTCGAGGCGGTCGCGCGCTTCGCCAAAAGTAGCTCATACACCTCGTTTCGCACGGCAGTCAAGCTTGCCCGACCCGGATCTGCATCCCCAGCCGAATCCCTAATGTTAGCCGTTCTCGGAGCGCCCATGCGCTTTGGCGGATTCGGATGTTGCAGCCTGCCCATGGGAGGCCTGCTACTCAACTATCGAATCGACTTCGACACTCTTGCGGTTAACATGTCCTCCGGCATCCCTTACGCCATCTGCGACCTATATTGCCCGGCCGCCGGAGTCGACAACGAATACAACGGAATTGGGCATGAGCTTCAAAACGCTCGCATCCACGATGGCAATCGAAATAATGGCCTCAAGGCAATGGGCATCCACGTCCTGGTTATCAATCGCGACCAAATGAAAGACCTTGTTGCACTCGAAGCCTTCGCCCAAACGATGCATCGACTCGCAGGAGTCCGATTCCGATATCGCATCAAGGGCTATCGCAAGCGTCAGGCCGCTTGGCTCAACGCTCTGCGGGCCGGAATCGGCCTTGCGCCGGTCTAAACGGCGAATCACCCGTGCGCCGTCGAACAGGGCTGGACAGTTAGTTCAAATACGTATAAATAGACACATTGAATTAGGCTGTTTTGCAGCTATCTCTATACCATTCGCCCTATTTGAAAGCGGGGTAGACTTCAAAACAGCGTCATATGGACTAACTAAAGTTCCAAAACAACGTATCGGCATTGAATTGAGCAATTCGAGTCCTCAGAACTTATACGTATCCGAACTAACTGTCCACCTCGGATTTTGACGGCCGTCCAAACGCCCCCAAACAACCTCAATTGCCCTCCATTTGACAGCGGCAACAGGGTCGCTCACCATAGCAGGCGACAAATCAACGAAAGGATGAACATGGCAGCTGCACAGCCGCTTAAGATTCGCATGGTTGCCGGACTTGGCAACCCTGGCGATGAGTATGCCGAGACCCGCCACAACGCCGGTTTTAAGGCGATCGACGAGCTGGCCCGTCAGGCCGGCGTCACGTACTGGAAAAACCAAGCAGGCGCCGAGGTCGCGCTCATCAACATCAACGATGCCGAGGAAGAGAACGGCAAGCGCCAGATTGTACTGGTCAAGCCGCAGTCGTACATGAACACCTCGGGCGGACCCATCTCCAAGCTCTGCCGCGAGTACAAGATCAAGGCCGAGGAGCTGCTCGTCATCCACGACGAGCTCGACATTCCCGCCGGCGACGTACGTGTTAAGGTGGGCGGCGGCCACGCCGGCCACAACGGCCTGCGCTCCATCATCGACAAGATGGGCAGCCGCGACTTCAGCCGCATCCGCACCGGTATCGGCAACCCTCCCGGCAAGATGGCCGTGGCAGATTACGTGCTCAAGCAGCTGCGCGCCCGCGAGGCCGAGGACTTCCAGAACACCTGCGCCCGCGCGGCCGACGCCGCCGGCCTGGCGATCGTGCACGGCGTGGTCTATGCCCGCGACCATGTCAACGGCGCCGCCTCCGCCAACGGCAAGCACTAAAACCTATCATTTAGGAACAGGTTTATTTTGGCAGGTTTTACCTGCGGAAACGCCCCAGTTGCGGCATCGCAATCAACCGCGCGCCGACATACATGCATAGCATCCCAAAGGGGGCCTGCCTCATCACAACCCGAGGCCGGCCCCATTTGCCGTTTTACCTGATAAAACCGACCAAAATAAACCTCTCCCCCTTTGGTAGGCCAAAGTGGATAAACCCTGCTCCCAACCGCCGAAGACACACGTAAGTGACATGTCCATGAGGGTATAATTTGCACCGTATGTCTGCACAACGCCTGTGCGCGTACGGTTTTATTCGGGCTACCGTCCATTTCCGTGGAGGCACGGTTCGGCGGCCCTAACAAGAGAGGGGTTCTATGTATAAGATCCTGGAGAAGACGCAGTTCTCGGAGAAGGTGTTCAAGTTCCGCATCGAGGCGCCTGCAATCGCCAAGCATGCGCACGCTGGACAGTTCCTCATGGTTCGCGCCAACGAGACGGGCGAGCGCGTCCCGTTTACCCTGGCCGGCTGGAACGGTGACGAGGGCTGGGTCGAGTTCATCTTCATGGTGGTCGGCAAGACCACCGAGATGCTTTCCACCTACGAGGCCGGCGAGTCGCTGCGCGACGTCGTGGGCCCGCTGGGCGTTCCCACCGAGATGGCCGAGGGCCCCTGCGCCGTCATTGGCGGCGGCGTTGGCCTGGCAATTGCCTTCCCGGTCGCTAAGCACCTGGTCGAGACCGGCCACGAGGTCCACGCCATCATGGGCGCCCGCACCAAGGACCTCCTGCTCATGGAGGACCAGTTCCGCGAGCTCCTCGACGAGGACCACATCCACATCACCACTGACGACGGCTCCTACGGCGAGCAGGGCGTTGTCACCGCTCCGCTGGAGCGCCTGCTGCAGGACAAGGCCGTGAGCCAGGTCTTCTGCGTCGGCCCCGTTCCGATGATGAAGTTCTCGACCCTCACCGCCCAGAAGTACGACACCCCCATCACCGCGTCCCTCAACCCCATCATGGTTGACGGCACCGGCATGTGCGGCTGCTGCCGCGTCGAGGTGGGCGGCGTGACCAAGTTCGCTTGCGTCGACGGCCCCGACTTCGATGCCACCCTGGTCGACTGGGATGACCTTCGTGCCCGCCAGGCCGCTTACCGTTCCGAAGAGGGCGAGTCCCTCAAGGCCTATGAGGAAAAGAGCTGCGCATGCCACTAGTTAACGGTCGTTTCGTTGCCGATATGAAGTCGCCCCGCACCCCCGATAACGAGGAGCCGGCTGCCGAGCGCGCCTGCGACTTCCGCCCCGTCGACAAGGGCTTCACCGAGGAGATGGCGCTGGCCGAGGCTGAGCGCTGCCTCAACTGCAAGAAGCCGTTCTGTGTTGAGGGCTGCCCCGTCAACATCAACATTCCCCGCTTTATCGAGCAGATCCGCGCGAAGGACTTCGGCGGCGCTCTCGATACCATCCGCGAGGACTCCATGCTTCCCGCCATCTGCGGCCGCGTCTGCCCGCAGGAGAACCAGTGCGAGGGCAAGTGCATCCGTGGTAAGAAGTCCGAGCCCGTGGCCATCGGCCAGCTCGAGCGCTTCCTGGGTGATCGCCCCGAGCTCGCCTCCACGCCCAAGATGGCCCCCAAGAACGGCAAGAAGGTCGCCGTCGTCGGCTCCGGCCCGTCCGGCATCACCTGCGCCGGCGAGCTCGCCCGTAACGGCTTTGACGTTACCGTCTTCGAGGCCTTCTTTACCGGCGGCGGCGTGCTGGTCTACGGCATCCCCGAGTTCCGTCTGCCCAAGGCGGTCGTCAAGCGCGAGATTGACGGCCTGGAGGACATGGGCGTCAAGTTTGAGTACAACTCCGTCGTGGGCAACATGGCCACGGCCGAGGAGCTGTTCGAGCAGGGCTTCGACGCCATCTACGTGGCGACCGGCGCCGGCCTGCCCAAGTTCCTCAACGTCCCCGGCGAGAACCTGCCCAACGTCTTCTTCGCGAACGAGTACCTCACCCGCGTGAACCTGATGAAGGCCAACAAGTTCCCCGAGTACGACACCCCCACCAAGCACGGCAAGAACGTCGTCGTCTTTGGCGGCGGCAACGTGGCTATGGACGCCGTCCGTACCGCCAAGCGCCTGGGCGCCGAGCACGCCATTATCGCCTACCGTCGTACCGAGGATGAAATGCCTTGCCGTCGTGCCGAGCTGCACCACGCCAAGGCCGAGGGCGTCGAGGTTCTGCCGCTCGTCTCCCCGCTCGAGTTTGTCGCTGGCGAGGACGGCTCCGTGTGCGCCGTCAAGGTCCAGAAGATGGAACTCGGCGAGCCTGACGAGTCCGGCCGTCGCCGCCCGGTGCCCATCGAGGGCGCCATCGAGGAGATCCCCTGCGACGTCGCGATCTCGGCTATCGGCACCAACGCCAACCCCTTCGCAAAGAAGATCGGCGGCAAGATGGAGCTCAACAAGTGGGGCTACATCGTCGCCGACGAGGAGACCGGCCAGACCACCGATCCCCGCATCTGGGCCGGCGGCGACATCGTCACCGGTGCCGCTACGGTCATTCTGGCGATGGGCGCCGGCAAGAAGGCCGCCGCTTCCATCACCAAGAGTCTGCTGGGCGAGTAATCACCCTCAGCGCTAGCCATCAAACGGCAAAGTCCCCGTCGAGCACACGCCCGGCGGGGACTTTTCTATACCGGCCGCCCAACCACCACAAAGGCACCTGTCCCCTTTGTGGTGATTTTGGTCGGTTAGCCTTCGAGCTGGGCCACTTTGTAGCGGTAGGCAGCGGCGATAACGTCCTTGCAGCCCTCGCGGCCCAGCTTGGCGCGGTTGACGACGATATCCTTGCCGCTCGTCATCTTCCACTTTCCGGCGCTATAGCGCTTATAGAACGCCTCGCGCGCCTTCTGCTGCTGCTTGACCAACTTGGCGCCCTTCTTTTTGTTAAGTCCGCGCTTCTTGCGCACGATCTCGACGCGGTCCTCAAAGGGTGCGGTCACCAACACGGCAATGTGGTTGGGGTTGTTACGCAACAGGTAATCGGACAGACGACCTTCGATAATGCAGCTCTCGGTCTCGCCCAGATCCAAAATCACCTGGCTCATCTTTTGGAACAACTTGTCCGAGTACGAACGTGCATCGTAGCGGTCGGGTAGGAACGCCATATTCTCCACGGCCAGGCGCTCGTCGTAGGCGGCCATCTTATCGAGCGACTCGCCCGCGCGCAGCGACGCACGTACCAGCAGCTCGTTATCGTACAGCGGAATCCCCAACTCGTCGGCAAGCATGCGGCCAATCTCGTGGCCCTCGGCGCCAAAGTCGCGCGCGATGGTAATGACCACAGGATTCTTCTTATTCTCCAGATCGCTCATCGCGATTCCTTTCTCTATGTGACAAAGGGGCTGTCCCTTTGCCACATTCTACGCTGCCACCATTCGCCTCTGATATGCGCGAACCAGCAACGAGATGCCAAAGTTGAGCACAAAGTACATCGCAAACACCAGGCCGTAGAGCATAAGAACCTGCGACAGGTCGATCGCATGGGCCATCACGACGTTTGCCGTGTACATGAGCTCGGCCACGTTAATGCCCGAAAGATACGAGCTGTCCTTAATGACAGTCGTGCACTGGCTAAACAGCGCCGGAATGATCGTCTTAAATGTCTGCGGCAGAATGATGTAGCGCATGGTGGCAAAGAAGCCAAAGCCCTGGCTCTGCGCTGCCTCAAACTGGCCGCGCGGAATCGAGTTGAGGCCGCCGCGCACAATCTCGGCCATAACAGCGCTGGTAAACAGCGTAAAGGCGATGGTCGAAATCACAATGTCCAAACCCTGCACCGTAAAGTAGATAAACAGAATCCACAGCAGGTTCGGCGTGCAACGGAACAGCTCGATATAGGCGCTCACCAAAATACGGAACGGGCGGGGCGCATAGCTTTTAACGAGCGCCAGCACCGTGCCAAAGATGAGCGAGAAAAAGATCGACAGCGCCGAGATCTCGATTGTCTTAACAAAGCCGCCCCAAATGTAGAGCAGGTTGGTCGCGTTGAAGATTTCCATGCGCTAGGCCTCCTCTACGTTGTCGAGCCCCAGCTCGGCCAGGCTCACGCCGCGCGGACGCTCCTTGGAGCGGCGCTCGAGCCACTGTACCAGCATGGCGAGCGGAAAGCAGATGATGAAGTACATAAGGCAGCAGACGATGTATCCCTGCAGGTAACCGTACAGACTCACAAAGTTGTCGGAACGGTACATAAGGTCGCCGCCGGCCACAAGCGCCAGCACCGACGTGTTCTTGACCAGGTTGAGCGCCTGGTTACACAGCGGCGGCAGAATGATCTTGAACGTCTGGGGCAGCACGATGTACCAGTACGCCTGCGCACGGGTGAAGCCCTGGCTCTGGGCCGCCTCCATCTGACCGCGCGGAACCGCCTCGATACCAGTGCGGATGACCTCCGAGATGTAGGCCGCGTGATACAGGCCCACACCCAAGAAGCCCAGCACGAACGGCGCGATGCGCACCGGCTGGTCGGCACCGGTTATGGCCTGCAAAAACTGCGGACCGGCCATGTACATAAAGAGCACCTGCACGGGCAACGGAGTGTTCTGGTAAAACTCCACATACACGCGGCTTATGGCGCGCAGCACGCGCGAACGAGTGGTAGAGAACACGCCCAGCAGCGTGCCCAGCACCAGCGATAGCAGCAGGCCGGCAACGACCACCTGCAGCGTCACGCCAAAGCCCTCCCAGAAGGGCCCCATGTTTTGAAATGTCGTCGACCAGCGGTCGGCGTCAAACAATCCTTCGAGCATATGATTCCTTCCTTGGACGATGCGCCTATACAAGACCCCAGGTCTTGACCTCTTGGTCGAGCCAGCCGTCGGCCAGGCGATCGCAAACCACCTGATCGACCACAGCCGAAAGGTCGCAGCCCTTCTTGGTCGCCACGCCGTAGCCCTGCTCGCCAAACTTGACCTCGGGCTGCAGCAGCTCAACGGTCTCGTTCATGTAACCGGCCAGCGTGGAGCGGTCCATGGCAAAGACGTCGATATTGCCGGCGTCGAGCGAACTCTTGATGATGGGATAGCCGCTAAAGGCCCTAAACTCGGGCTTGCAGCTAAAGCCGTTGTCCTTGATCATCTGCTCGATCAGGCCCTGCGTGGTGGCACCCTGGCTCACGCCAATAACCTTGCCGTCCAGGTCCTCAATCGAGGTAAAGCCCGAACGCTTCTTGACCATGAGTCCCACGTAGTCGGTGCGGTACGGCGTCGAAAAAACCCAGCTCTTCTTGCGCTCGTCGGTGATGGTGTAGGTCGCCGCGACCACGTCGAGCTGGCCGTTATCGATCAGTGGGCCGCGCGTCTTGGGCGTTACGTCGGTAAACTCGACAAGCTCCTGGGCGCGGGCCTCCTTGTAGCTCACGCCGAAGACGGCAGCGGCGATCTGGTAGCACAAATCGACTTCCATGCCCTCAAAGCGGCCCTTGGCGGTGTCGTAATAGCCGTAGCCGGGAACATCCTTCTTAACGCCGGCATTCAGATGGCCACGCGACTTAATGGCCGCAAGCTTGGACCCCTTGTCGGAGCCCTCGCCACTGGTGGAGTTGCCACAACCGGTAAGCGCGGTCCCCGTCAACGCGAGCATGCCGGCGCCCGCCAGCTGCAAAAAGTGACGGCGCGACACGGCCGCCCTCGTCATATCCGTCATGTCCATCACCGCGCCTAGTGCAGAATCTTGGACAGGAACTCGCGGCAGCGCGGGTTCTCGGGGTTATCGAAGAAGTGCTCGGGCGTGCCCTCCTCCAAAATGCGGCCGTCCTCCATAAAGATGACGCGGTCGGCCACCTGGCGTGCAAAGCCCATCTCGTGCGTCACGCAGATCATGGTGATATCTTCCTGCGCAAGCTCGATCATAACGTCCAGAACCTCCTGGACCATCTCGGGGTCGAGCGCCGAGGTCGGTTCGTCAAACAGGATGATGGGCTGCTTGGTGCACAGAGCACGGGCGATGGCGATGCGCTGCTGCTGGCCGCCCGAGAGATTCTGCGGATACTCACCGGCCTTATGCGCCATGCCAACACGCTTGAGCGCGGCGATGGCGATCTCGGTCGCCTCCTCCTTGCTCTTCTTTTGCAGCTTGATGGGCGCGAGCGTCAGGTTGCCCAGCACCGTCATGTTGGGATACAGGTTGAACTGCTGAAACACCATGGAGCTGTACTTGCGAGCCATCTCCAGGTGGTTCTTTTTGGTGAGCGGCGTACCGTCGATGACGACCTCGCCCGACGTGGGCTCCTCCAGATAATCGACGCAACGGATGAGCGTCGACTTACCCGAACCGGAAGGCCCGATCATTACGAGCTTCTCGCCGCGCTTGACGGTGAGGTTGATATCTTTGAGCACATGCAGGTCGCCAAAGTACTTGTTGAGATGCTTGATCTCGATCATGTCCGCCATGAATATTCCTTCCCTGCGTTTACACGAGTTGAACTATTGTACGGAAAGAACCATGTTTCCGCAGCCCACACTACATTCCCGTAAAGAACCCGCAACCTTTAACACACTCATTGGGGACAGACTTAAATGAGTGCCCGCTCATTGGGTACTCATTTAAGTCTGTCCCCAATGAGCACCCAACCCCCCCTTGTTGAGCACAAGTCAGCGAAAACCCGTACACGCGAGCAAGGTGACGTGAAATGAAGGGGCGCGACCGCAATGGCCACGCCCCCTCAACATCAACTATATGCCGCTCGGCCCCTACGCGAGCTTTGCGCCGACGATCTTTGCCGCGGCAGGCTTATCAAAGTTACCGCCGGTGGCCTTGCCGAGTGCTCCCATGACCTGGCCCATCTGCTTCTTGGACGTGGCGCCCAGCTCGGCGATGACCTGCTCGATCAGAGCCTCGAGCTCCTCGCCCGAAACCTGTGCGGGCAGCAGGCTCTCCAGAATCTTGACCTGCTCGGTCAGGTTGTCGGTACGGTCTTGGTCGGTACCGGCCTTAATGGACATCTCCAGCGTCTCGCTCGTCTGCTTAATCAGACGCTTGATCATGCTGTTGACGTCTTCCTCGGTCACGTCGCGGCGCTCGTTAACCTCGATATTCTTCACCTCGGCCTTGACCTGGCGGATGATGGACAGGCGAACCTTATCCTTGGCCTTCATGGCGGCGATCATTTCCTGCTGCAGCTCTTCGTTGGTCATCTGCAAATCCTCCTCAATAGCGTGGGCGGCGCTCGCATGAGCACCGCCCCATGATTACTCAGTCGTCGACGAATCGTCGGTCGAACTCTTGGTGACGCCCTTCAGACTCACGTTATAGGGCACGTCCTTGGGCATGGGGTTGACGGTGATGTCGGCGTCCTTCTTGTACTGCTCCAGCCACTCGCTGTATGCAGTACTGGCCGCCTGCGTCTTCACCACGTTGGAAACATACTTCTTGATGTCCTTGGGTACCTGCTTGATGTCATCGACCTGGCTATCGACATGGAAGTAGTCGGTGCACTTGATGACATGGTAACCGTACGTCGACTCAACCACGTCGCTCACATCGCCCTTGCTGAGGCCCTCGAGCGCCGTCTGATAGCTGTCGACGAAGGTAGTGAGCTTATCCCAACCCACATCGCCCTTCTTCTCCTTGGAGCCAGTGTCGTCGGAATACTGCTCCACGGCGTCCTCAAAGCTCAGCTCGCCGGAGTTGATCTTGTCCAGGCACTCCTGTGCCTTGGCCTTGGCGGCGGCCTTGTCCTCGTCAGATGCGTCGGAATCGACCTTGACCAGGATGTTCGACGAGCGGCGGGCATCGTTGTAGTTAGACAGATTCTCGTTGATGTAATCGACGATCTCGCTGTCCTTGGGCTTGCTGGTGGGCGCCACGGCATCCTTAAGCTTTTGCTGTGCCAGGCTCTCCTTGAGCGAGTCCTTGTAGGTGTCCTCGGTATAGCCGTAGGTCTTAAGGGTCTTCTTAAAGGTCTTGGCACCGCCCGCGCTCTTGCACGCGTCCTTCCATGCCTTCTCGACCTCCTCGTCCGACACCGTCACGCCGTTCTCCTTCTGTGCCTGCTGAAGCAGAATCTGCTGCGTGTAGGAGTCGATGAGCTGCTTGCGGTACTTCTTGGGCGTGAGGTCGTTGTCAACCAGATACTGCGCCCAATCCTCATCCTTGGTGTAGCCGTAGGACGTGCGCATGCTCATGATCTGCTTGGTCACGGTGTCCTCGGTAAGGTTGGTGCCGTTGATAGTGGCAGCAACACCGCCGGTCAGCTTGTAGCCCGAGGTGTCCTCAGCCTGCGACATAAGGCCGGAGCACGCCATCGCCGAGACAGAAAGCAGCATCGCCAGCACGCCGATGACCACCAGAACGATCTTGACGGTCTTAGACACGTACGTCTTGCGCTGCTTCTTGCGAGAGCTGGAGGCAGCGCGGGCCTGCTGCTCGGGCGTCGGCGCGGCCTCGGAGTTCTTTTTCTTATTTGCCATAGTTGGCCTTTCGCATAACGAATCGAACAAACGCCATTGTGTCACAACGCGGCCCCCGCGACACGCTTGGTGCATTGGGGACAGGTTAATCTGCACCATTTTGGTGCAAAGGGGACAGCTCTGGCACTTGGCACTTGGGGACGTTCTTTATATGCCGGCACTTCGGGACTGTCCCTTACTGCCGGCAGAAAAGGAACGTCCCCAAGTGCCGACTCAGCCCCACCTTAGAAGTGGCGGCGGATGGCGTCGACCATGCCCTGGGGCGTGGTCTGGCCGAGCACGTCGGCTGCGGCATCGGCGTCCATAAAGATGTTCATGAGCGCCTGCAGGGCCTCGACCTGGCCGCCCGGCTCGGCAATACCCAGATTGATGACGATCTGCACCGGCACCGGAGCGCCCATGCCAGCCATAGCGTTAAATGTCACGGACGCGGCGGGCTTCACCACCGCGATATAGGGCTTGGCCACAAACCCCGGATCGGTATGCGGAATGGCAATGTTTGCCGCCGGCATGGCAAGACCCGTGGGATAGGCATCCTCGCGCGTGCGAACGGCGCCGAGCCAACCGGACGCAATGTAGCCACGTGGTGCAAGCTCGCCCTCGAGCCGCGCAAACACCTCATCCGGCGTCGCACACTCCCAATCAAAAAACACCAACTCAGGCGTAAACAGCGCTTCGTTATCCGCCATGCGCTCACCTCTCTCACCTAGTCACCTGCGACGTTCTTGAATGACCAGTCGTTAAAGACCGTTCCCGATGACTACCCAAAACAAAAGGTGGCCACGCGCGCCTTGGCGCCAATGACCACCCTGACTACTCGGCTAAATTGTACTGTGCGCCGCTAGCCGCGAGGCGCGTCAATTGCAACCTTGCCGCTCTCCAGCACGTGGACGCGGCCGTCGGCGAGCATCTGCACGACCTCGGGATACAGCACGTGCTCAATCGCGTGGATGTGCTCCTCGAGCGTGTCGACGTCCCAGCCCTCCTCAACAGCCAGCGCGCGCTGGGCGATGATGGGGCCGTTGTCGTAGATCTCGTTGGCAAAGTGCACGGTCACACCGGTTACCTTGACGCCGCGCGCAAAGGCATCGTCGATCGCATGCGCGCCGGTAAAGCTCGGCAGCAGTGCCGGATGCAAGTTGACCACGCGGTTGGGAAACGCCGCCAGCAGCGGCGTGTGCACCATGCGCATGTAACCGGCCATGACCACATATTCGCAGCCGCGCTCGAGCAGCTCGTGCGCGATGATCTCGTCGGCGGCGATGGGGTCGGCATAGACATCCTTGGACAGCGTGAGCGTCTGGATGCCCGCGCGCTCAGCGCGCTGCAAACCCTTAGCCGAAGGACGGCTCGACACCACAAGCTCAATCGAAGCGTTGAGCTTGCCGGCGGCGATCAGATCGATCAGCGCCTGCAGGTTGGTACCCGAACCGCTGATGAGCACACCGATCTTGAGCGGCTCGGCCGTATCGGTGCCGGTCGGACGGGTGTAGGGCACAAAGCCCAGGCTCGCGGCAGCAGCCATCTGCTCGTTAGCGCTCATCGGAGTACACGACCTTACCGGAGCCCTCGACGCACTCGCCCACGCGGAACGGCTTCTCGCCCAGCGCGACCAGGGCCTCGGTCACGGCAGCCTCGTCCTCGGGGGCGACGATCAGGCACAGGCCAACGCCCATGTTGAAGGTCTTGCATGCCTCGTTGGGCGCGAGCTCGGCCTGGCGCGACACGTAGGTGATGACGGGCGGAACGTCCCAACCCATCTCGGCGCCGTTGCGGGTGACCACGGCGTCGACGTCGTCGGCGAGCGCGCGGTTGAGGTTCTCGGTAATACCGCCGCCAGTAATGTGGGCGATAGCGTGCACGTTGGCGCCGCCGCGGAGCAACTCAAGAATCGGCTTGACATAGATGCGCGTGGGGGCCAACAGGGCGTCTGCCAGCGATGCGCCGCCGAGCTCCTCGAGCGGACGGCTCAGCTCCTCGGCCTTAGCGGCGGCCTCGGGCGTGCCCGGCTTAATGCCGTCGACGCCAATGACCTTGCGCACGAGCGAGTAACCGTTGGAGTGCACGCCGGTGGAAGGCAGGCCCAGAATCACGTCGCCGGGGCGGACGTTTGCGGGATCGAGCATCTTGGGACGGTCGACGACGCCCACGGTAAAGCCAGCGAGGTCGTAGTCGGCCGGAGCCATGACGCCCGGGTGCTCGGCCATCTCGCCGCCCACGAGCGCGCAGCCCGCGAGCTTGCAGCCGTCGGCAACGCCCTTGATGATCTTTGCCATATGCTCGGCCTCGATGTGGCCAATGGCAACGTAGTCCAAGAAGAACAGCGGCTCGGCGCCCGAAGCCAAAATGTCGTTGACGCACATGGCGACCAGGTCCTGGCCCACCGTCTCGTGACGATCCATGATCTGGGCGAGCACAAGTTTGGTGCCCACGCCGTCGGTACCGCTGATCAGAATCGGGTCTTCCATATCCTTAAGCGCGGCGGCCGAGAATAAGCCACCAAAGCCACCGATACCGCCGATGACCTCGGGACGGTTGGTGTCCTTAACCATTTGCTTAATGGCGTCGACGGCGCGGCCGCCCTCGGCGGTATCGACGCCGGCGTCCTCATACGTCACATGCTTGCTGTCGCTCATCTGAGCCTTCCTCTCCCACTACCGTGGCGCCGCGCGGGCGCCAAACGGTGCTCATAGTTGCGTTCATTTCGGCGCGCGCCATAACAGCACGCGCCGTCATATCAACAAAACAGCAGGTAAAACCTACCAAAATGAACCTGTCCCTACATGGCAGGTTTTAGGCCTCGCCGTGCTTCTCTTCCCAGCTGCGGTCGTCGTATTTCTCGACCACGGCGTCGTCGTCAAAGTGCAGCGGCTTATCCAGGTTGCGGGGCTTAAAGCCCTCCATAAACTTGTCGCGGCCAAAGCTCTCGGGAATCGCCACGGGGTAGCGGCCGGTAAAGCACGCATCGCAGTAACCGCCCTTGGGCATGACCTTCAGCAGGCCCTCGACCGAAAGGAAGGCCAGCGAATCGGCGCCGATATACTCGCAAATCTCGTCGACCGTCTTGTTGGCGCTGATAAGCTGCGACTGCACGTCAGTATCGATACCGTAGAAGCACGGCCAGATGACCTCGGGCGAGTTGATGCGGATATGAATCTCCTTGGCGCCAGCGTTGCGCAGCATCTTGACGAGCTGCACCATGGTGGTGCCGCGCACGATGGAGTCGTCGATGACGACCAGGCGCTTACCCTCGATGTTGTCGCGCAGCGGGTTAAGCTTCATGCGCACGCCCATGGCGCGCAACTCCTGCGTAGGCTCGATAAACGTACGGCCCACGTAACGGTTCTTGATGAGGCCCTCGCCAAAGGGAATGCCGCTCTCGTGCGAATAGCCCTCCGCAGGCGGCAGGCCGGAGTCGGGCACGCCGATGACCAGGTCGGCCTCGACGGGCTCTTCGTGTGCCAGCTGACGACCCATGTCGTAACGGCAGGCATAGACGCTCTTGCCGTTCATGATGGAGTCGGGGCGGGCAAAGTAGACCTGCTCAAAGATGCAGTTTGCGGGCTCTTCGGCTGCAGGCACGCCCTGCTCGGATACCAGACCCTCGGCGCTGATGCGCAAGATCTCGCCGGGACGGACGTCACGGACGTACTCGGCACCCACGATGTCGAGTGCGCAGGTCTCGGAAGCAACGACCCAGCCGCCGGCGCGCGTGACATGGACGGCGGAGTCGACCGTCGTGGCGCCGTCTTGCGAGGGCAGCTGCGAAACGGATGCGGCATCGGCCTGGTCCAGACCCTCGTCCACCAGCTTGCCCAGCACGAGCGGGCGAATGCCGTGCGGATCGCGGAATGCGTAGAGCGCCTGCTCGTTGATGAGCGTCATGGCGTAGCCGCCGCGCACGAGCTCCATGGTCTTGCGAATGCCCTCGCGCAGATGGCCTGTACGCTGAGTAAAGTAGCCGATAAGCTTGGTCGCGACCTCGGAATCCGAATTGGAGAGGAACGGCACGCCCAGCTCGATCAGCTGGCGGCGCAGCTCGTCGGTGTTGACCAGAGTGCCGTTGTGAGCAAGCGCGATAATGACGCTGTTGATGGTGGAGAGATGCGGCTGCGAGGCTTCCCAGCTCTTGGCACCGGCAGTGCCATAGCGCACGTGGCCCACGGCCAGCTGGCCGGAGAGCGTCGACAGGTCGGCGTTGGAGAACACGCGGTCGAGCAGGCCCAGATCCTTGCGGACCATAACCGTGCCGCCATCACCCACGGCGATTCCCGCCGATTCCTGGCCGCGATGCTGCAGCGCGCGCAGACCAAAGTACGTCAGTCGAGCCACATCGCGATCGGGTGCCCACACACCAAAAATGCCGCATTCCTCATGCAGCTGGTCGGAGTCCGGATCATAAGTCGACATGGTCTTCACCTGTCCCGCGGCACGCTCGGCCGCGCGGATGGTTTCTTGAGACATGGCATCCCCTCAGAGCCTCGTTATTTGGCGTTACCTGCCCTATTATACGCACGGCAAGACAAGCACTCCCGCGCATGAACAGCGCTTTTTAAAAGCCCACCGAGCTTATAATCCGTTTTGCAGCCAAACATTTTATTGGGCAACCGCCTCGGGGCCGACGATCCCGCATACTTCCGTTGCGACGCGTCTCGCCCGCCGTTGGGGCTTGCATTGTTGCAATTGGGACGTTCGTCCTGTCTTTTGGCAGGTCGGCGGCGTATCCTTGTACCTACAGCAAAACGAGAAAGGTTATGTATGGATCGAAACGAACTCGACCCCAGCGTCCCCAGCGCCATGGAGGTCAAGAAGATCCCCCTCATCATTAAGGTGTACGCCGTCCTATGCATCCTGTCCGGCGTGGGCACGCTCCCTTCGGTCGGCGCCTTTATGTGGCAGGTCATCACCGCGCTCATCAACGGCAACGCCGCCGCCAAGCTCGGCGACAACACGCTCGTCGCGGTCGGACTGATTGTCGCCGGCATCATGCTCTCTGCGGCAAGCGCCGTCATCCTGATCATCTTTGGCCTGGACCTTATCAAAAACCAGCGCCGCAACGCCGCTCGCCTGTCCTACATCCTTATTGCATTCACCGTCGTCGAGCTTTTGGTTGACGTGATGCTCCAGGGCATCGGGCCCTTCTTGCTTCGCCCTGCCATCCAGCTCGGCATCCTCGTCGCGCTTTCGGCCACCGTCGACCCCACGCTGCGCCAGGAGCGCGAGCTGCAGCGCCGCCTGCAGGAGATGCTCGATCGCGACGCCGCAGCCGAGGGCATGCTCGGGCGCGATGAAACCGGCGAAGGCTACATCAAGCTCAACTACTTCAACCTGTTCTGGGTATTCTTTGTCTGCTGCATACTCGGCCTGATCGCCGAGGACATCTGGCACATGACGGTCGACGACCCGGGCGTCTTCCAGAACCGCGCCGGCATGCTGTTTGGCCCCTTCAGCCCCATCTACGGATTTGGCGCCGTACTCATGACCATGGTGCTCAACCGCTTCTACAAAAAGAACCCCATCATTATCTTTTTGGTGAGCGCGCTGCTCGGCGCGAGCTTTGAGGTGTTCGTGGGCTGGTTTATGCAGACCTCGTTTGGCGTGGTCTCGTGGAGCTACTCGCATATGAAGCTCTTTGGCATGCCCGATCCGCTCGCCGTCCTTACCGGCGGACGTACCTGCACGGGCTTCGCCTGCCTGTGGGGCCTGGGTGGCCTCATCTGGATCAAGCTGCTGCTGCCGAGGCTGCTCAAGCTCATCAACATGATTCCGTGGAAGAGTCGCTACTCGGCTACCGTCATCTTCACCATCATTATGCTGGTCGACGGCGTCATGACACTGCAATCGCTCGATTATTGGTACCAGCGCGTCAACGGCACGGAACCGGATATTCCCGTTGCGCAGTTCTACGGCAAGTACTTCGATAATGACTTTATGGAGAATCGCTTCCAGAGCATGACCATGAGCCCCAAGGATGCGACGCGCGTGTAGCGCCAACCGCGTCCAAAACGCAAAATGCCCGCCGGTATCACACGTACCGGCGGGCATTTTTATAAACGAGTCTTCTATCGACGCAAGCCTCTACGCCTCGCGCTCGACCTCACTCACGCATTCATTCTTGATGGTGCCAACGAGCGCCTGCAGCGCATCGACCACGTGCGGGCGAATGTCCCCGCCGATGAGCACGAGCATGATGTCGTCACCTATGGCAAGCTCACCGCTTGCCAGCCACACGCGCACATAGCCGATACCCGGCATCGCGCGCGTCGCCTCGATGGCGGCCTGTACCTTGCTGGCGTCGTAGCCAAACACCATGCCGCCCACCTTGTGGCCCGGCGCCACGCCATCGGTCTCGACACCGCGCGCCTCGGCCTTGGGCGTCGCGCGCACCACACCGTTATGTGTCAGATACATACCGCACGCAGGTGCCGACGAATCGGCCTTGGCCTCGCGCAGCCAAGCATCAACCGAAGGCATCGTTTTGCCATTCTCGAGCATCATTTCTCCCTTACCGTCCCAAATTAGCTACTCTCGGACAATTTATTCATCAACGGGCGTGAGCACCATGACAGCACGCGTGTTGCTCAGCGATAGCGAACGACAGGTCACAAGCGTTACGACCTTGGTTGCCGAAGCGGCACGATCGGTGGCATCGCTCGCCACGGCAGAGGCACCGTCGAGCATCTCGGACAGGTAGTTCTTGAGCCCGTCATCGCCCTCAAAATTGGGCGTGCGCGCCTTGGAGTACGTATCCTCAACGACCTTGGTCGCCAGCGGACGCAGCTTATACGTAGCATCCCGTGTGATGTAGTACACATATTCAATGCTATCGAACGTTGCCTGGTCAGTCGTATCCGAAATCACGTTGAACATCGACCCATCGTTCATATGGTGGCCGTAGATCGTGGTCTGCTGGTCAACCATTCCCGGCGCGGTGTCATCGCTATCCAGGAAAATGGCCCCAGATGCATTGGCCGTACCGTCGAACAGCGTGTTGAGGTATTTGGAGTTGTTGTTGGTCTGCACCACGGGATAGTTGATGTTGGTTCCCGGCACATAAATCCAACCCACAATCTCGGGGTTTGTCTGAGCAAGCGCATCGAAGTCGATAGTCGGCACGCCGCTGGCGTCCTTATCGCTTACATATTGCTTCTCGATTTTCTGATACGACTCGCTCGCCTGCTTGTAGCCAATCTGTGCATTGATAAAGATGGCAGCGGCGGCAACAATCAGACCGATACCGATGATGATGAGCAGAATGGGAATAATGGAGCGGCGCTTTTTGCGCGGCGGCTCAGTGTAGCTGGACGCCGCGCCGCTCGTTTGCCTCGGCGTCCGGGCCTGCTTCTTTGCCGTGCCATATGACGAAGGGCGATACGCAGCCGGCGCGTCCTGTCGACGATGCGTCGCCGGCGTCACAGGACGCGGCGCGCGCGGCTGCTGAGGAGAGGATGTCCGACCCTGCTGCGCCGCACTGGCAGCACCCGGCTTCGACGGATCGGGAATCTGAGAAGCCTTGAATCGTTTTCCCTGATAGTCGGACATGGCTCTCCTTATACTGCGGCGAAACGGCGGAACGCCTAGGCGTCGGCCATCTCCTGCTTCATCTTCTCGATAACCTTGCGGTACTCGGGGTCGCAAGCGCCCAGAATCTGCGTGGCGTAGATGGCGGCGTTCTTGGCGCCGTTGATGGCAACGCAGGCCACGGGCACGCCCGAAGGCATCTGCACCATCGACAGCAGCGAATCCATACCGCCCAGGTCACTCGTCTTCATAGGCACGCCGATAACCGGCAGCGGCGTAAAGGCAGCCACGACACCACCCAGGTGAGCGGCCTTGCCGGCGGCGGCGATAATCACTTTGATACCGCGATCGGCGGCAGTCGAAGCCCACTCGTGGACCTTCGCCGGTGTGCGGTGTGCGCTCGCAATGACAAGCTCATAGGGCACGCCCAGCGCCTCGAGCTCGGCGGTGCAGCCTTCCATAACGCCCAGGTCGGACTTGGAACCCATGATGATCCCGACAACCGGCTTTTGATCTGCCATAAACAAAGACCTCCTGTTGAGAGCGGTGACGCGGCGGATCCGCGACCCTTAACTACTGAGAGTAGTATAGCTGCTCCCGTCCCTGCGGTCCCCGGGTGCCCCGCGGCGGGCTGGGTTTTTATCTTCGCTCCCCTTGCTTCGCAAAGTCGCTCAGACAATAAACCCAG